>JAFDHU010000186.1 GCA_019308625.1 Deltaproteobacteria bacterium | reverse complement strand
GCTGGAGGGCAAGGTCAGGGTGGAGATTCTACCGAAGGTCTAAGACCCCTTTTCCACCAGCAACACCTTGTGGTTAATCAGGTTCAGACTGTGGATGGTGGCCCGAATGCTCTTCTGTTCCCCGAAGATGGATACCAGCCTAAGCAGGTCCCCCTCCGGTTCAATGACGTCCACATCGGCCAGGAAAAGCTCCTCTTGGCCATCGGGCTTCAGGATATAAGCTGCCGCTTCACACATTGTTTATCAACTCCTTCAATTTCTCGGTAACGATTTTTTCCACCAAGTGGGGCAGCGGCTCCGGCAGCAGGCCTACGATCTGCACCCGCTCCTGGGTGAGGGGCAGCAGCAGCTTGGGGGCCGGCGCCGAAGCAATGGCCTCGGCCATGCGGGGGGTGAGCTCCCCCATCATGGCGTTGGCCAGCACAATGGACAGGGTGCCCATGATGACGTCCGCGGTGGGCACGGTACGCACAATGGCGTTCTCCCCGCTGGCCCCCCGGTTGGCCCGGGCCTTCATCATCTGGGCCGTGGCCACCGCGTTGGTCCCCAGGGCCACAACTTCGTGCTCCTCCCCATAGACCTCCTTGAGCCGCTTGATGAGCACCGCGCCGATGCCGCCGCCCTGACCGTCTATGACACAGATACGCATTATAAAGGTTTCCAGTTGTCAGTTTTCCGAAAGTTCAGGGGGCTAAACCGAATTTCTCCTTCAGCTTCTGGTGCACGAACTCGGGGACCAGCCCCTCAATGTTGCCGCCGTGCACCGCGGCCTCCTTGATGATGCGGGAGCTCAGGAACACCCAGCGCAAACCGGTCATCAAAAACACCGTCTCAATGCCCGGCTCCATGCGCCGGTTCATCATGGCCATCTGAAACTCGTATTCAAAGTCGGTGACCGCTCTGAGGCCCCGCAGCACCACCTGAGCATTGCGGCTCCGGACATAATCCACCAGCAGGCCGCTAAAGGTTTCAATGGTCACATTAGGGGTGTCCTCCAGGGCTATGCGGATCATCTCCAGGCGTTCCTCCACGGTGAACAGGGGATTTTTCCCCGAACTTTCGGCCACCGCCACGATGATGTGGTCAAAAATCCGCAGGCCTCGCCGCACCAAATCCAGGTGCCCGTTGGTGATGGGGTCAAAGGTGCCCGGATAGATGGCCAGCCTAGCCATTAGCCCACCGACTCCCGCGTTCCGAAATGGTTCTGCCATTCATATTCATAGAAAGCCACCTGGGTATCGCCGTAACGGCGCGAATCCCTCCGCTCCAGGCCCCCCACCGCCCCCGGCAGGACCTCCCGGCGGCTGTGTTCGGCCACCACTCTGGCTGCCGGCGTCAGAATGCCGGCGCCAGCCAAAGCCTTCAGAGTGTCTGCCGCCAGCCCACTCCCGTAGGGCGGGTCCAAAAAGACTATGTCAAATACCGCCTGCCGGGCGATGAGGCGCTTCAAGGCCCCCTTTACCGGCAGGGGCAACACCTCCGTCCGGTCCGCCAGCCCCAGGGCCTCTATATTCCGGCGCAGGACTTTCAGAGAAGCCGGATGGTCTTCCACAAAGACCACCGCTGCCGCCCCCCGGCTTAAGGCCTCCAGCCCCAGGGCGCCGGTGCCAGCAAAGAGATCCAGCACCCGGGCCCCTGGCACCGCCAGCCCCAGGATGCTGAATACGGCCTCCCGCACCCGCTCGCTGGTGGGCCGCAGCCTGCCTCTCACCGCGGCCAGGCGGCGGCCTTTGAAGGAGCCAGCGATGATGCGCATGCTTTTTCAGGCAGCCGCCCCGGCCGGAACCGCGGCTGGCAGCCACCCCACTCTTAAAGATAATCCCGGACCAGAATCTCGGCAATCTGCACCGCGTTGGTGGCCGCGCCCTTGCGCACGTTATCCGCCACCACCCAGAGATTCAGGCCGTTCGGGATAGTAAAGTCCTCCCGGATGCGGCCCACCAGGGTGAGGTCCTGGCCGGCGGCCTCCAGGGGCATAGGATACCGATTTTTACCGGGGTCGTCCACCACTTTCACCCCCGGCGCCTCGGCCAGCAGGGCCCGGGCCCGCTCCGGGGTAAGCTTCCGCTCGGTCTCAATGTTTAAGGCCTCGGAATGCCCGTAAAACACCGGCACCCGCACCGTGGTGGCGCTCACCTCAATGCGGTCGTCCCCCATGATTTTCTTGGTCTCGTACACCATCTTCATCTCTTCCTTGGTGTAGCCGTTCTCCAGGAAGACGTCAATGTGGGGCAAAACATTGAAGGCGATGCGGTGCGGGTAGACCTTGGTAACCACCTCCTGGTTGTTGAACAGGGCCCGCACCTGGTCGGCCAGCTCCTCCACCGCCTTCTGGCCGGTGCCCGAGACCGCCTGATAGGTGGAGACCACCACCCGTTTGATGGTGGCCGCATCATGAAGGGGCTTCAGCACCACCACCATCTGGATGGTGGAGCAGTTGGGATTGGCGATGATACCGGTCTTTTGGTAGAGCCCGATGTCCCCGGGGTTGACCTCCGGCACCACCAGGGGTATGTCCGGATCCATGCGCCAGGCGCTGGAGTTGTCCACCACCACTGCCCCGGCCTGGACCGCGATGGGGGCGTACTCCCGGCTGACGGCGGCGCCGGCAGAAAACAGGGCCAGGTCCACCCCGGCGAAGGACTCCCGGGTCAGCACCTCCACCGGCAGCTCCTCGCCCCTGAAGCTGACAGTCCTTCCCAGGGAACGCTCGGAGGCCAGGGGCTTGAGCTCCGCCACCGGAAAGTTCCGCTCCTCCAGGCATTCCACCATCTGCCGGCCCACCGCACCGGTGGCGCCTACCACTGCCACCTTGTATGCCCGACTCATACTTTTTTGTCCCCGTTCAGTAATTGTTTGGCTGAAGCGCGCCCTTATCAGCCAGAACTAAAATTCTTGACTTTTTCTGTCATTCTGAGGCCCGCTAGGGCCGAAGCATCCAGACCTTTCGCCTGCGGCTCAAGGTGACAATAAAAACTCTTTTTGCTCTTTGATAAGTGGCCCCTCTCGCCGGACTCCCCCGGCTAGGCCAAGGCCTCCACCGCGTATTTGGCCACCATATCCCCCACCTGGGTGGTGTCGTAGCCCATCCGGCCGGCGGCCATGCTCTTGAGCTGGCTGGCGGTCCTTTTGATCCCCTCCTCCATGGCGGCCGCGGCCTTGGCCTCCCCCAGGTGCTCCAGCATCATCTGGGCCGCGGCGATGGCCGCCAAGGGGTTGACCTTTTTCTGGCCGGTGTATTTGGGGGCCGAGCCGCCGATGGGCTCAAACATGGACACCCCCTCGGGGTTGAGGTTGCCGCCCGCGGCCACCCCCATGCCGCCCTGAATGATGGCCCCCAAATCCGTGATGATGTCTCCGAACATGTTGTCGGTGACCACCACATCAAACCACTCCGGGTTTTTCACAAACCACATGCAGGCGGCGTCCACGTGGGCGTAATCCGTGATGACGTCCGGATACTCGGGGGCCATGGCCCGGAAGGCCCGCTCCCACAGGTCGGAGGCATAGGTGAGGACGTTGGTTTTGGCCACCAGGGTCAGCTTCTTTTGCCGGTTGCGCTTCCGGGCCAGCTCAAAGGCGAACCTGAGGCAGCGGTCCACCCCTTTACGGGTGTTGATATTGATGTCTTCGGGCCCTTTGTCCTTGAGCGGCGTCTCCACCCCGGGATACAGCACCACCGGCCTTAAGTTTATGTACTGGTCAAGTTCAAAGCGCAGTTTAAGAAGCAGGCCCTTCTCCAGAATGCCCGGCTTCACCTGGGGATGGCCGATGGCCCCCAGGTAAATGGCGTGGCATTGCTTGAGTTCTTCAATTACCGAGTCCGGCAGGATTTCGCCGGTCTTCAGGTAGCGCTCCCCGCCCAAGTCATAATGCACAAACTCAAAGTTCAGGTGGGCCGGCCCGGCCACGGCCAGAAGTACCTTGAGGCCTTCGGCCACCACCTCCGGGCCGGTGCCGTCGCCGGGGATGACCGCAATGCGATAGGTCATGTCGCGCCTGCCTCCAGCTTCTTTTTCAAATGGGCCATGAGTCCGCCGTCACGCAAGAGCTCCTGCATGAACGGGGGGATGGGCTGGCTGCTGAAGGTCCGGCCGCTGCTCACTTCGGTGATGACGCCGGTGTCCAGATTCACGCTGATTTCCTCGCCGTCCTGCAGGGCCGCCGCGGCCTCCGGCGACTCCAGAATGAGCAGCCCCATATTGAAGGCGTTGCGGTAGAAGATGCGGGCGAAGTTTTCGGCGATCACCGCGGCGACGCCCGCGGCCTTGAGGGCGATGGGGGCGTGCTCCCGGGAGGAGCCGCAGCCGAAGTTCTTCCCGGCCACGATAAAGTCCCCGGGCTTAAGCTTGCGGACAAATTCCGGGTCCGCGTCCTCCATGGCGTGCTTGGCCAGCTCCGCGGGGTCTGAGGTGATGAGATACCGGGCCGGAATGATTTCATCGGTGTTGATATCGTCACCGAATTTATGTACCCTGCCCTTGAGCTTCATGGCTACATCCTTTGTATAATCTAAAAATGTTATCAGAAAATGCCTGTCAAAAACAAGGCCGTATTTACCTCGGCTGGGGCGAAGGCCGATCCTTTGCCGTGGGAACCGGCCTGTGGCCTTTGCTTGGCCGGGAATTACGCTTTTCCGGAAGTCCGGTGAGATTCTTCAGATTGCTCCGGTGCTGAACCGTCTCTCCCCATGCCTCCGCCAGAAAAACTATATGTTTATGAAATTCACGGCCGGCTCCATCCTCCTCCAGGCCTAGCCGGCGCAGACTTTCTGGGCTGCTGGCGGGAGGGAGACTACACTTATCTGTTTTTCTCGGCCCCCAAAGAAGCTGAGGTCCAGGGCTGGCTGGCAGCCCACCCGGGGCAAGGTCGCTACAGCTCTGAAACCGTCCTCAACTATACCGACTGGGAGGCGGGCCAGCATCTTATGCCCATCCGCGTTGCCGGCTTCTATCTGTGCCCCGTCTGGGACACTCCCGCGCCGGAGCCGGGCGACCTCTTAATCCGCCTGGAGCCGGGCCTGGCCTTCGGCTCCGGCTGGCACCCTACCACCCGCCTCTGCCTCAGGCTTTTGAGGCGCGTCTGCCAGGAGGCCCGTCCCACCCAGGTGCTGGATTTGGGCACCGGCACCGGGGTGCTGGCCTTGGCAGCCCTGGCCCTGGGCGCCCGGCAGGTGGTGGCGGTGGAGTACAATGACCTGGCAGTGCGCGCCGCCCAGCGCAATATCCGCCACAACGCCAGGGAGAGGGAAATCCTGCTCATCCAGGGGGATGCCCGGCAGTTCGCCTATCCGGCCGCGGACCTGGCCCTGGCCAACATTCATCTGGAGGTGTTGCTGGACCTGCTGCAGCTTCCCGATTTCCTAGACAAACGGCGGTATATCTTCTCCGGCCTTCTGGGCACCCAGGTAGAGCAGTTCCGCTCCGCCTTGGCGGCCTCCCCCCTGAAGCCGGTGCAGATTCTGGATGAGAACCTGTGGTTTGCGGTGCTGGCGGAGGGGCCATGAAGCTCGGGCAGGAACACCGCTGGACCGTCACCTTCCCCGACACTCCCCTGGGGACCCTGGAGCTGGTATTCTCCCCCCGAGGGCTGGCGGCCTTGGTCCTGGCGTCACCGAAAGCAAAGGTGCTCTCTCCCGTCCCCAGCGGCAGCCCGGACTGGGCCAGGATGCCTGACCCCCTGGCCGGCGCCGTGGCTCTCACTTTGGAGGCGCTGACCCAGTACTTTGCCGGGAAAGCCGTCTCCTTTGTCCGCCTCCCCCTGGACCTGCGGGGCACCCCCTTTCAGCTCCGGGTATGGCAGGAGCTGAGAAGCATCCCCTGGGGCGAAACCGTCAGCTACCAGACCCTGGCCGGACGCCTGGGTTCCCCTCAGGCCGCCCGGGCCGTGGGCCGGGCCTGCGGCGCCAACCCCGTCCCCATCATTGTGCCCTGCCACCGGGTCATCGCCGCGGACGGCTCCCTGGGGGGTTACAGCTCCGGGCTGGCGCACAAACGCTGGCTGCTGCAACACGAGGGGGTGGCTCTGGAAAGGCTGCGGCCACGGAAAAGCTGAGGCCAAGCAGCCGGCCCGCCTGCAACCTCCGCCCTTGCCTTAAGGCTTGCAGGAGCGGCAGGGGCTGTAGCCCTCAAGGTAGGCCTTCTTCAAGGAGCGGAAAATCAACCGGTTGGCTGGGGCCATCTGGCGCCCCAAAGGGCAGTCGGGCCGATGAAAGCGCAGGCTGCGTTTGTTGGCCACATAATACGGCTCATCCTGCTTGAGGGCCTGCTGCCAGATGCCCCGGCGGGCCTCCAGGGCCCGGCGCTGGGCCTGCACCAGCACCTTCCTATAGCGGGTGTTGGGGGGATGGAGATAGACCCGGGCCAGTCCCCGGCGCACCAGCTCGGCGTTGACCATGACCCCATCCGGCAGAAACACATAGGCCAGCAGGCGGCCATAGCGGTCGTAGCGCAGGCGGTCATACCCTCTTTTCTCCAGCTCCGGGGCGTCTATGCCCAAAAGCCGCACCTGCTGGCCGCCGGACAGAAGCAATGTGTCGCCGTCCCCCACCTGCGCCACTAAGGCTTCCCGGGGCGGCCCCTGGGAGGGCGCCCCCTCGCAGGCCACCAGGACCGCGCCCACCAGGAGCAGGAGGCCCAGTCTAGTCGGGATTTGCCGCCAGCTCATAATGCAATTGCCTTAATTTGTGCACAAAATATGGAATGGTGGCCTTCAGACCGTCCTCCAGGGTCACAGAGGGCTGCCATCCCAGGAGCTGCCGGGCCCGGGTGATGTCGGGCCGTCGCTTGACCGGGTCATCCTTCGGCAGCTCCCGGAAGCTCAGACGCGACGGGCTGCCGGTCAGGGCCAGAATTTTTTCGGCCAGCTCCAGGATGGAATACTCCTCAGGGTTGCCTAGATTGACCGGTTCATGGCAGCCCTCACAGTCCATGAGGGCTACCAGACCCTTGACCAGGTCCGACACGTAACAGAAACTGCGGGTCTGGCTGCCGTCCCCATAGATAGTGATGGCCTGGCCGGTCAAAGCCTGAACGATGAAATTGCTGATCACCCGCCCGTCCTGGACGGCCATTCTGGGCCCATAGGTGTTGAAGATGCGGGCGATGCGGATGTCCACCCCGTTTTGCCGATGATAGTCCGTCATCAGGGTTTCGGCCACCCGCTTGCCTTCATCATAGCAACTTCGGGGGCCGATGGGATTGACATTGCCCCAGTAATCCTCCCGCTGGGGATGAACCTGAGGATCCCCATACACCTCCGAAGTGGAGGCCAGCAGTATCCGGGCCTTCACCCGTTTGGCCAGCCCCAGCATATTGAGGGTGCCCATGACGTTGGTTTTGATGGTCTTCACCGGGTTGTACTGATAGTGCACCGGGGAGGCGGGACAGGCCAAATGGTAGATTTGCTCCACCTCCAGCATGATGGGGTTGACGATGTCGTGGCGAATCAGCTCCAGACGGGGCTGGCCCAGAAGATGCCGCAAGTTCTCCTTGGAGCCGGTGAAATAGTTGTCCAGGCTCAGGACTTCATGTCCCTGCTGCAGCAGATATTCCACCAGATGGGAGCCAATAAAGCCCGCGCCGCCGGTGACTAAAATTTGAGCCATAACGAGCAGCTCCTTCCTTGCACCCCCGGGGCCGGCCGCCGCCCGATGCCGGTAAGGCCGTCAACCACCGGGCCGCTTACCTCACCCGGGGATTTTTGCCGTTCCATTTTAACCATTGTGAGGCTCCGGGTAAATTGCCGATTGACAGTTGTGTGACTTGATTGATAATAGCTGAAGAAAAAGAGCAAATTCAGACAAAGGAGGCTCCGGTGTTCCAAGTCAGCCTCAATGAGGCAGGTACGTGGACTGCGGCAGGCCTTAGGCGGGCCTGCCTGGTTCTCCTGGCGGGTCTGCTGGTATTTTCGGCCTGCGGGCCGCCCGCCACCGAGACCGGCGCACAGCTCCAGAAGGACGTCAAGGCCCTGAAGGAGGAGGTCGCCGCCCTGAAGGAGAAGGTAAACAAACTGGAAGCAGGGCAGAAAGAACTGCAGGTGGCCCTGCTGAAGCCCGGGCAAAAGGTCAAGCCTGTGGCGCCGCCGCCTGCCCCCCCGGCCAAGGTTGCCGCGCCCCTATCGGTGGCCCAACTGCTGAAGAACAAGGACCGGCTCCTGGACACTCGGGTGACCGTCAAGGGTCAGGCCGGTCCGGTGCTTATGCACAAAAAGATTCTCTACCTTCAGGGCCCGGAGGGCATGGTAGAGGTATCCTTCGCCCAGCTCGCCGACCCCAAGCAAATAGAACGCCTGAACACCCAGGCCATTGAAGGGCCGGTGACGGTGGTGGGCCGGCTGACCGCTGCCCCGGGCCAAGTCAAGGAGCCCACCCGGCTGGTGATTGTGGCCGAATCTGTAGAATTTTAAGCACCAAGGCTTTCCGGGAACGTGTTCAGGAGGTTGAAGGAGAACGGTTGACCTGGAATCCCCTTCCTCCTGACCGCCCCCAGGGGAGGAGGGGGATTTTCTTTGGCCGGGGACTCCCCCCAAGAGGCTCATGTCCGACAGGCTCCGGTTCCTCTTTTCCCGCCTATTGGCCAGGAGGCCGGCCTCCGAGCCGGCTGCCACCCACGGAGGCCTCACTTTAAGCCGCAGCCTGAACCGGCTGGATCTGGTAGTCATCGGCGTGGCCCAAATCATCGGGGCGGGCATCTTTGTCATCACCGGGGTGGGGGTGAAAATTGCCGGCCCAGGGATTCTGCTCTCCTTTTTAGTGGCCGGCTTGGCCTGTACTCTGGCAGCCCTGTGCTACGCGGAGCTGGCCTCCATGATGCCCCAGGCCGGTAGCGCCTACTCCTATGCCTTCGCCATTTTCGGGGAGCTGGCGGCCTGGATCATCGGTTGGGACCTAGTGCTGGAGTATGGCATGGGAGCCTCCACCGTGGCCGCGGGCTGGTCCTTTTACTTCCAGGACCTGCTCAAGTCCTACGGCTTGGCCCTGCCAGCCTGGGCCAGCGGCCCGCCCTTCAGCGCTCCGGGAAGAATCATCAATCTCCCTGCCGCGCTCATCGTGCTGTTCTTTTCCATTCTGCTGGTGTTCCGCACCCGCCTGAACGCCCGGGTGGCCCGCTGGATCGTGTTCGTGAAGCTGGGGATCATTGCCTTTGTCGTGGCCCTGGGAGTCGGTCAGGTTCATCCTGCCAACTGGCTCCCCCTCACCCCTTATGGCAGCGCCAGCGTAATTAAGGCCTCGGCCCTGGTCTTTTTTGCCTATCTGGGCTTTGATGTGGTCTCGGTCACTGCGGAGGAGGCCAAAAACCCCTCCCGGGACGTGCCTTTCGGCATCATCGGCTCCCTGGTGAGCCTGATTTACCTGGTCATGGCCCTGGTGCTGGTGGGTATGGTGCCCTACCAGCAGGTGGACCCGGATGCCCCCTTTTCCGCGGCCTTTCGCCAGGTGGGCCTGCCCTGGGCCGGGGACATTGTGGCCGTCGGGGCCATGGTGGGCATCACCAGCGTGTTTTACATGCTGCTTCTGGCCCAGCCCCGCATCCTTTATGCCATGGCCCGGGACGGGCTCCTCCCCTCGGCGGTGGCCCGCCTGCACCCCCGCTACCACACCCCGGCCTGCCTGACCCTGATTTGCGGCGGGGCCGTGGCTCTGGTCAGTTCCCTCACCCCCATCGAAAAGCTGGCCTATCTCTGTAATATCGGCACCCTTTTTGCCTTTTTCCTGGTGTGTGTGGGTGTCCTGGTGTTGCGCTTCTCTTCCCCGGAGTTGCCCCGCCCCTTCCGCTGTCCCCTGGGCCGCGCCGTGGCCGCGGCCGGCGCTTTGGTGTCTTTCAGCCTCATGCTCTCCATGCCAGCGCACTCCTGGTGGAGGTTAGGCCTATGGTTCCTGGCCGGCTTGGCCGTTTACTTCCTGTATGGCTGGGTGTCAGGACGGTTCAGAAGGGCCCCCGAGGAGGAAAACCTGCTGCAGCTGCGTTAGGGCCAGCCGCCTCAGAGGGGCCCTCAAATCACACCGGTGACGGAGATCCAGGAAGGCCAGTCATTTCATCAGGTCCGCCAGGGTAAAAACCGCCTGCACCTGGGGGATTACCTGCTCCACGGCCTCTTTTCCCCCTTCCTGCCGGTCCACCAGAATGAGCACCTTGACCACCGTAAGCCCGAACTCCCGGGCCGCCTGGATGGCCCGGAGGGTGGAACCCCCGGTGGTCACCACGTCCTCCACGATGACCACCCGGTCCCCGGGCTCGACCTCTCCCACAATAAGGCCGCCGGCGCCGTGCTCCTTGGCGGCCTTGCGCACCGAGAAGGCCTTGATGGGCCGACCCTTTTGCCAACTGATAAGCGCGGCGGCATGGGCGATGGGGTCGGCCCCCATGGTGAGGCCGCCGAGGCCCTGCACCTCCAGGTCTTTTATGAGGTCAAAGAAAATCTCTCCGATGAGGGCCAGCCCTTCGGCGCTGTGGGTCACCGGCCGGCAGTCCACATAATAGGGGCTCTCCCGCCCCGAAGTCAGCCTGAAGGGCGCCTCCGGGGAATACCGGAAGGACTTTTCCTTCAACAGAGCGAGAAGTCTCTGCCTTTGGTCCGCGGTGGACATGGTCAGGTTCCCCAGGATATCCTTATAAAATAGGCCAGAGTTGGGTTGCCAAGCCGGAAAGCCGGATTTCCCTGGCTCTTTCGTCCCCGGCCCTGGCTCCCGGGCCCCCGCTCTGCCGGCCAGTCCCGCCTTACTTCAGCTCTCCCGGCATATTCAGATACTCTTGCAGGGCCTCCTTGGTGGAGCGGAAGGCGATTTCCCCCCAGGGGATTTCATCCGGTCCGAATACCACCAGCAGCCCGGACTCCTCCTGGGTTTCCCGCACCACCGCCTCCTCCACCTTCTCGCCCACGTCCACGAAGCCCCCCGGTGCCACCCACAAGCCGTACCCCGGCTCAATGGCCCGGCGTACCAGGACCACACCGCCCTGGTAGGGCACCACGGACAGAACCGCCAGCTTGGGGTCAATATAAAAAATAAAGCCGCACCGGGTGCACACCAGGCGTTTGGGTTCCCCCGGTTTGAGGAGGCGCTCCGCCAGAGGACCGGCGCACACCGGGCAAAATCGATAGTTCTCCGGACTTGGCCAAGTCAAGACTGCTCTCCCTGACGAATGTCAGTTCTCCGTTTATCAGATTTCCAAAAACTTCCTCCAGCGGCCAGGAGGCCTGGAGAGGTAGGATTCTCCGTTTCTGCCGCCGCCTCCACAGCAACCGCCGTTCTATTGAAACCAGAGACCGACCACCACCACCTTGTTCTGCCGCTTGGAGGTCACCAGCTTGATTAAGATGTCACTGGCAGTGCCGCTGAATTTCCCCTTCCAGAGCGCCACGGTGAATTTGTTCTGGTTGAGGAAGCCCAGGTATTTCCGGGACTGGTACTGGCCGATTTTTTTCAGGATTTGGCTCCGCACCTGTTTGAATTTCGCCTCCGGCACCGATTCCTTGAGAGTCTGGTCAAAGTCCCGGGAATACTTTTGATAATTTCCTTCATTCAAACCGGCCAGCAGGTTGTCCAGTATGGGGTCAGCCAGGGCCTGCACCTGTTGATCCGTGGTGCCGATAATATCGGCGTGAGCCAAAACCACTCCCAGGAAGGCCACCGCCACCAGCACCGCCGCCAATTTCCGAGTCATGCTTCCTCCTTTCCTTGTCCGGTTCGCCCCAAGCCTCGGCCCCCCGGACTCACCCCCTGCTTGTGGGGCCACGCAGTTTTGGGCAGAAAAGTTAACGATTTCCAAGCTACTTATCCGCGCCTCTCATTCAATCACAAAAGGGGTGGGGGTAAAGGTCACCAGGAACACAATGAGGGTGACCAGCCCTAGAAGTTTGCGCCGCCCGTCCAGCGGCACCCAGTGGTGGGCCGGGGGCGGGTGGCGGAACCCCAGGAGGGTCAGCAGCAGGGCCCACACCAGCCAGCCCTGCCAGGCCAGGACACCCACCAGCACCAGCCCCGCCAGACTCGCCAGGGAAATGTACCGGTGATAGGCCGGGAACAAGGCATAGGCCACGTGGCCCCCGTCCAGTTGCCCCACGGGGATAAGGTTAAGGGTGGTGACCAGCA
>JAFDHU010000185.1 GCA_019308625.1 Deltaproteobacteria bacterium | reverse complement strand
TCCCCCCACACCTTGCGGCTGTGGAGGATTTTCTTCTTCACTGTGGCCCAGGTATCTCCCACCAAAAACGATTCGGGCCAGCGGGTGGCCATGCGGGTCCACAGCTCATAAGGCATGGCAAAGCTGAGCTCATCCGGCCGGTGAAACTTGCGGGCCGAAGGGTCCCAGCCGCCCAGCACGGCCTTGAGCCGGCCCTGACTCAGGTACTTGAGGGGCCAGGTGACCACAAAGGAACAGTCCGCCCCGAAGGGTGCGGCCACCGCCTCAATGTCATTGGTCACAAAGGTGGCCAGAAAATGCAGGCCGGCGATCATCTCCGGCCGAGCAAAGAGGATCACCACTTCCGGCCGCTCTTCCGGGGTAAACTGACTTAAAGGCTTGAACACGGCATACCGGCCCGGTGCAGGACGGGGATCAATGGTGCGGAAAAAGACCCGAGCGGCCTCCGGGGAATCAAAATAATGCTCCCCGGGCATCACCCCGGGGATGCCTCGGGATATGTAGTGGGCAATAAAGTCCAGTTGGGGCTTAAGAAACCCTAGATAAAAAGCCCCTCCCAGACACCCGAAGCGCTCCCGGCTGAAGTAGGCGGTGGACTGCTTTTTCCGGGCCCGCCAGAGGTGACCCATGACACAGGAAAATCCGGCAAAGAGTTCCCCGAAGTCCACCTCTACGCGGGCTTCCTGGGCGGCGCTGGGCAGCCGCCCTGGCTTGGGTGCCAATCCTTCCCGCGGCTGGCGATCGGTATAAAAAAACCCGAAGGGCTCCTCCGTGGCCCCCAAAGCCTCCAGCAGTCCTGGAACATCCATATGGCTCCCCCGTTTACCAGTCTTTGATCAGCTCCTGGCTGTAAATCAGGGCCCCGTCCCGGCGCCAAAGCCGGCCCTGCCGGTTTTCCATAACCCAGCCGCTTTCACCCCGGCCGCCGAAGGGCAGGCGTAGCGGGGTGAAGAGAAAGTCAGGATTATCAAACACCATGCCAAAGGTCCGGTGAAGTTTCTCCACCGCTCCAGCCGGCGGGGTGCCGAAGAAGCTGATCAGCATGGGATAGCGGCTCCGGAGTACCCGCTTCACGGCCTCCTCATCGCTGGCCACCGGGCACAGTGCCAGGAAGGGGCCGAACAGCTCCAGGTCCGGGGTCTCCGGGGTTTCCACCAGGAAAGGACCCTGCCACACGCCGTCTCTCTGATAAGGCAGCAGGAACCGGGGCTGGGCTAGGGCGGCCAAGGCCCGGTCCAGCAAAGCCCGGGTGCGGGCCACCCGGATGGGGCCGATCCAGGTCGCGGGGTCTTCCGGCTCCCCCACCCGGATGTCGGCCATGAGCTCCAGCACCAAACGCCGGACTTCGGGATAGAGGTCCCGATGGATATAGGCCCGTTTCGGACAGGTGCAGTACTGGCCGCCATTCAAAAAGGCCCGGCGCACCAGGAAGGTCACAGCCTGTCTGAGAGGCGCATCCCTAAACAGGATGACCGGCGGCAGGCCGCTGGGCCCGGCGAAGAAAAGCTTGTCAAAGGCCTGGGCCTTCCGGGCGTATCGCGATCCCACCTCACCGCCCCCAGAAATAAAGAACACCCGCACCTCCGGATCGGCCACGCAGCGCTCCCCGAAGGCTCGGTTGTCCTGATCGGTGACGGCTTCCACTTCCGGTAAAGGCTGGACCACCTCTTTCAGAATCCGCGCTGTCTCCGGTGTCTGGGAGGAACAACTGAAACGGAAGCGGTTGCCGGCCAGCAAGGCCGAGCCTCCCACCCGAGCCAGCATGACCGGCGCAGCGTCATAAGGGAAGATGGCCGCCACCAGGCCGAAGGGCCTTTTGCCGAAGACGTTGGCGGCTTCTACCTCCATAGTGCGGAGATAGTCCACGGCCAAGTCAACTTCCAGGGTGGCAATCCAGTGAGGGGTGCCAATGTCCCGGCCGGCCGCCACCGCCAAATCGTCCCGCCGAGCCGCCAGCCGCTCGGCCAAGGCCTGTAGCAGCGCCAGACGGGCCTTCAATTCCGAGGACATGATCATTCTCAGGGCTGAAATGAGCTATTTTCCCCTTCCCCCGTCTCAGCAAGGAGTAAAGGAACTTATCCGACTTTGAACGAAAGGCGGCCCGTGAGGGAGCCAAGCAAATTCCCCTACCCTCGGAAAGAGAAGGTGAGAGAGCAAACCCCGACAATTTCGCCGGCTTAGTACCGAGGTGTCCCCGAACTACCCGGCAGCCGAAACCGAGGGGCAATCCGGCCCTGCCGCATTATGCCCCGGACCTTTTTTCCTCCTCAGGTTTAAGGAGATAGGCTTCCACGAAGGCGTCCAGATCGCCGTTCAGCACGGCCTCCACGTTGCCTTCCTCATGGGAGGTGCGGTGGTCCTTGATCAGGCGGTAGGGCTGGAGCACATAGGAGCGGATCTGGCTGCCCCAGGCAATCTCTTTCAAGGACTCCTGGATTTCCTGCTTCTTTTCCTCCCGTTTGCGCTTCTCCAGGTCATAGAGGCGGGCCCGCAGCACCTTGAGGGCCAGTTCCCGGTTGCGGTGCTGGGAGCGCTCGGACTGACAGGTCACCACGATGCCGGTGGGCAGATGGGTGAGGCGCACCGCGGAGCTGGTCTTGTTGACGTGCTGCCCGCCCGGGCCGCTGGCCCGGAAGGTATCTACCCGGAGGTCCTTGTCCTGGATATTGATTTCAATGCGGTCGTCCACCTCGGGAAGCACCTGGACTGCAGCAAAAGAGGTATGCCGCCGCCCGCTGGCGTCAAAAGGGGAGATACGCACCAGCCGGTGGATGCCATGCTCACTCTTGAAGTAGCCATAGGCATAGGGGCCGCTGGCGGTGAAAGTAACGCTTTTGATGCCTGCCTCGTCCCCTTCCAACAGGTCCAGGATTTCGGTCCGGAAACCCTTGTTTTCGGCGTAGCGCAGGTACATGCGCAGCAGCATTTCGGTCCAGTCCTGGGCCTCGGTGCCGCCGGCGCCGGCGTGAATGGTGACGATGGCGTTCTTGTCGTCGTCCTCCCCGGTCATGAAGAGCCGCAGCTCCCAATTCCGAAAGGTGCGTTCTAGCTTGTCCAGTTCCGCCGCCGCCTCCTTGAGGGCCTCCTGATCGTCCTCCTCCACGGCCAAGTCCAGGAGCACTTCCAGGTCTTCCACCTGCTTTTCCCGCTGGTGATACTCCTCCAGGGTGGATACCAAAGCGGAACGTTCCTTGAGAATGCCGGCGGCCTGGACGGCGTCGTCCCAGAAGCCGGGCTTGGCCATCACCTCGTCCAGTTGCTGCAGTCTCTTTTGCTTGCCGGCCAGATCAAAGGTAACCTCGGAGAAGGGCCAGCTTGTCCCTATAATGTTTGACTTTTGCCCTGGTTGCGCCGATATCCGGCAGCATGGCAACCTCCCCACAAATTGAGGGCCGGTAAATTGGGGGGACGCCCTCAAAAGCTGATTGCTTTTCTGAACTGTATAGCGCTATGTATATTAAACTTATCAAAAAAACCCAACCTCGTAAACCTCGCCGGGCCTTCACCCCAAAAGGACGCCGGCCAAAATCAGGGTCTCTCCCAGTTCGTTGACGGCTCCCAGCACATCGCCGGTAATACCCCCCAGTTTGCGGCGAAAATAGCGGCTGGAGATAATGACCACCGCCGCCAGGGCAGCCATAAGCACCACTCCCTGAAGGCCTAAGACCATCGCTGCCAGGACCAGGGCGCTTACGGTGGCGCCTGCCGTGACGCCAGGGCTCACCCCCTCGGTCATGGCCTGACCCAGGCCGCCTTCAGGGCGGGCATACGTTGATACGGCGGCCAGAACCACCAGGCCCCAGCGGCTGAGGACGGGATAAAGAATCAGGGCCGCTTCCCTCCCTTTGGTGGC
>JAFDHU010000184.1 GCA_019308625.1 Deltaproteobacteria bacterium | reverse complement strand
CCCCAGATGATGGCGGGCCAGGGCCTCGGCCATGATGCTGCGGCAGGAATTGCCCAGACAAATGAACAGCACCGCGGGCTTCATGTCCTCATCTGAACCTTAAGTGGCGGAGGGAGAGGGATTCGAACCCCCGGACCTTATCGGTCTGCGGTTTTCAAGACCGCCGCCTTCAACCACTCGGCCATCCCTCCGCTTAAAATTTAGCATCAACCAGGGGTTTTTTCAATTTGACCAGCCCTGATGTCTGAGAGCCCACTTCTGATATTTTGCAACTTGGTTGAAAAAAATTAATATATTATTATGAGTGATGCTTGTGATTTCCGAGGGCTCCTGGAGCGTCATCAAGTGAGGGTCACCCCCTTGCGCCTGGCGGTGCTGGAGGCCCTGGGCTCCGCCAGCCGGGCCTTCCGGGTCCGGGAGATTCTGGCCCACATCCGTCGCCGGCGCCGGGTCCATAAGGTAACGGTGTACCGCATCCTGGAGGATTTCAGCCAGCGGGGCTTTGTCCGCAAAATCCCGGTGGAAGGCAAGGCGGCCCGGTTTGAGCTGGCCTGCGAACACCACCCGCCCCACCCCCACTTCCAGTGCCGCGCCTGCGGGGAAGTGGAGTGCCTGGAGCCGGTGCCTCTGGAGCAGGTGTGGCAGGAGTTGCGGGGCCCTCTGGGCCACCGGGCCGACCGCCTGGAGATCCGGGTGGCCGGCCTGTGCCGGCGGTGCCGAAGGGCAAGGGGCGAGCCATAGGGGGCGGTGACCAGGGGTCAGGAACCCCTGACCGGTAAACAGTAATCAGTGGCGGTGGCCAGAGATCGGTGATTAAAATCTAAACGGATGCGTGCAGAGTTCAAGGGGAAAAAGAAACTTGGTTGCAAAAAACGAAAGGGCTCGGCCAATAAGGGATAGAAGCCGCGGAAGATATTCGGAGAAAGGGGGGCAGACGGGCTTTATTGCCTTCGTCTCCTGGTGCCTTTGCTTCTTTATGCTGCTGGCACTTTTGCTCGGCTGCCCTGGGGGGACAGCGACTGCCGGGAAGATCCCGGTGGCCGCCAGCATCGTGCCGTTGGGGGATTTCTGCCGGAAGATTGGGGGGGACCGGGTGCAGGTCACGGTGCTCATTCCTCCCGGGGCCAGTCCCCACACCTATGAGCCCCCGCCGCAGGCGGTGGCCCGGGCTACTCAGGCCAAGGTGTTCGTCTATGTGGGGGCTGGCCTGGACCCCTGGGCCGAGAGGCTGGCGGCCAGAGCAGGCAAAGACCAGGTGGTGGTGAAGGCCGTGGCCGGCTTGCCGCTGTTCGGTTCTCCGGTACGGGGCCCGGTGGAGGAAGGACCCACCGGTCCCCGACGGCGTCCCCGCGGCGCTGACCGGGGCAATCCCCATGTGTGGTTGGATCCGGTGTGGGCCCAGGACATCTGTCGCCGCCTGGCCTCGGCCTTCATCCAGGCGGATCCCTCCCATCGTCAGGAATACGACCGGAACCTGGCCCGTTATCTGGAGGAACTCAAAAAGCTGGATCAGGAAATTAGATGCCGGGTGGCGGCCTTCACCATCCGGGAGTTTGTCTCTTTTCATCCGTCCTTCACCTACTTCGCCCGGCGCTACGGCCTCAAGGAAGTAGGGGTGATTCAGGCTGCTCCGGGCCGGGAGCCCACCCCGGGTCAGATTAGCGGCATCATCAGAGCCATCAGGAAATACGGGGTGCGGGTGGTGTTTGCCGAACCGCAGCTCAGCCCCCGGGTGGCCCAGGTCATCGCCGCCGAGGCCGGGGTGCGGGTGCTGCTGCTGGACCCGCTGGGAGGCCAGCCCCCCTATGGAGACGACTATCTCCGGCTGATGCGCTGGAATCTGGACAAGATGGAGCAGGCCATGCGATGACCACGCCGGCCGTTCACATCCGCGACCTGTGGGTCACCTTCAACCACGTCCCGATTCTGGAGGACATCAATCTGGATATCCGGCCGGGGAGCTACGTGGGCATCCTGGGACCCAACGGCGCCGGCAAAAGCACCTTGCTCAAGGTCATCCTGGGGCTCATCCCCCCCAGCCGGGGGGAGGTGCAGGTGTTCGGCCAGAGCCCCCGGAAATTGCGGCAAGCCGGCAGCCTCATCGGCTACCTGCCCCAGCGGCCTTTGAATAATCCCCGCTTTCCGGTGTCCGCTCTGGATGTGGTGCTCATGGGCCGTTTCGGTCGCCTCGGCCTGGGGCGGCGGCCCGGCCGCCGGGATAAGGAAATTGCCTTGATGAATCTGGAAAAGCTGGGAATCCGACATCTGGCACACCGGCTTATCGGGGAACTCTCCGGCGGGGAGCAGCAGCGGGTGTTCATTGCCCGGGCCCTGGCTCTGGAACCCCGCCTGCTGGTGCTGGATGAGCCCACCATTTTCCTGGACGCCTGCGCCCAGGACGACCTCTATGAGATGATCCACCACCTCAAGGAGGAACTGGAGCTGACGGTACTGGTGGTTTCCCACAACATCGGGGCAGTGGCCGCGCACGTGGACGACGTAGTATGCCTCAACCGCCGTATCCACGTGCACGAACCTCCGCCCATCGGACGGCTGGCCCTGGAGAGCACCTTCGGCTGTTCCGTGGAGTATCTGTTCCATGGGGAAATTCCCCACCGGGTGGTGCGCCGAGATGAGTGAGCTCCTGGGCATGGGCTTTTTCCAGCGGGCGCTGGTGGCCGGGCTGCTGCTCAGCTTGGTCTGCGGGGCGCTGTCCGTTTTCATCGTGCTGCGGCGCATGGCCTTCATTGGCGTGGGCATCTCTCACTCCGCCTTCGGTGGCGTGGCCCTGGGCTTCCTCCTGGGGGTGGACCCCCTGTGGACCGGCATCGGCTTTGCCGTGCTGGTAGCGGTGCTCATTGAGTGGGCTAGAACCCGCGGCCGCCTGGAGGAGGATGCGGCCATCGGCATCCTCTTTGCCGCCTCCATGGCTGCGGGGGTAATCTTCCTGCACCTGTCCCGCGCCTACAATGTGGATATCTTTGGATTTCTGTTCGGCAACATCCTGGCCATCGGCGGGCGGCAGGTGGGGGAAATTGCCGTTGTCACAATGGTGGTGCTGGCCGCGGTGGCGGTGTTCTTCAAGGAACTGGTGTTTTTGAGTTTTGATGAGGAAATGGCCTGGGTCAGTGGCGTGCCGGTGGCCGGATTGCGCTATTTTTTCCTGATCCTCCTGGCCCTGGTGATCATCGCCGCCATCTACCTGGTGGGCATCATTCTGGTGGCCGCCCTACTGGTCATTCCCGGAGCCTTGGCCTGCAATCTGGTCCGGCATATCCGCCCCATGCTGGCCGTGTCAGTAGCCGCGGCAGCGAGCGCCTGCCTGGGAGGCCTGCTGCTCTCTGTGGTCCTGAACTGGCCTTCCGGGGCCACCATTGTGCTGCTGCTGTCCCTGGGTTTTTTGGCCTCCGTCCTGCTGTCCCGACGACGTGCGGGAGGGGGCGGGTAAAGGAATTGTTAAGGGAAGGAAGGGGAGCCCGAGGGCTCCTGTCCTCAAACCCCTCTCCCATCCCCAAATAAGGAGAAGGGCCAAGGGGATTTTTGGGCCGCTGTAACTGCGGCGGAAATACGGAGTGGGAAATGAAGAAAAGTTCCACCAGCCGCCCCCCTGGGGCCGGCAGAACCAGTTTTGAGCTCATTGAGGCGGACAAGTTCTTTGGCGCTTTGGTGCTGCGGCCCCGCATGACGGTGCTGGATCTGGGCTGCGGGGAAGGTCACTACACCCTGGCCCTGGCCGAAGCGGTGGGGCCTGAAGGGGTCATCTATGCCGTGGACCTGTGGGAGGAGGGCCTGGCCCGGCTTAAGGAAGCCGCGGCCCTCCGGGGCTTCCAGCACATCCGGCCCCTCCGGGCGGATGTGAGTGCCCCGCTTCCTCTGGACGCGGCCAGCGTGGATTTGTGCCTCATGGCCACGGTCC
>JAFDHU010000183.1 GCA_019308625.1 Deltaproteobacteria bacterium | reverse complement strand
GTTGCCGGGAAGGGCCAGGCCCATGCCGCAGGCCGTGGCCTCGGGCATCTCCGGCCCGTAAAAGTCATATACCCAGTAAAGCCGGTGTTCGGGGTACTCCAGCCAGGGACGGAAGGGTTCCGGAGGGCAATCCCCCAGGCAGGCCAAGTCGGTCAGGCCCTGGCTCTGGAAAAAAGAAAGCAGGCGAGGGAGGCCGGCCCGGTAAGAGTGGGTGTCGCCAACCAGGGCCAGCCTCTGCATGGATAACCGCCGCTCTGCCAAGATCCCGGACAAAGAATGAAATTTACATTGCGAAGGGCTTCTTGAGGGGAGGGCCGGGGGACTCCATCCCCCACCCTCACCCCAGATACTTTTTCCAACCGGCTTGGGTTATTTGAAGGGCCGGAAACCGCAGGCGTGGCCCGGATGAGACTGGAAGCGCTCCACCAGTTGCTTAAGAAACTTCAGGGCTTCGTCCTTGTCCCGGTCCAGGACGATGCCCTCCACATTTTGCTGGTCTTTATCTTCAAAGACGATCTGCTTGTCAGCCATAGGGCGCTCCTTCAAGTGGGTGAAATTGGGGGTCGGCCTGAGCCCGGTATGCCCGGGCCCGACGCTGATGAGGCAAGACTGCCTGGGATTTTGGCCGTATAGGAGTCCCCCGGACTCTCGGCCGGGATTGCTCTTACACCTTATCCAGAGAGTCCTTCAGGAAATCAGCCGTGCCCGGGGGAGCCTTCGGCGGATTTGGGCCCGCAGGCGTGTCCCGGATGGCCTCTGAATTTGTCCAGCAAATCAGAGCAATACCGCAGGGCTGCGTCCTTGTCTTTATCGATCACGATGGCTTCAATTTTCTGCTGTTCGGCGTCGCTGAAAGTCACAGTAATGGGCATGATTTAAACTCCTTGTTACCCCAAGTTAATCACAGGGGCCAGGGGTGTCAATAGAACGGAAAACCCATTGCCGCGTGGGGAAAAATTAGAGATAATGAAGTAATTTTTCAGGAGGCAAAATCATGCTGGACATGCGAGGGGAGCGGACCGCACCGGTTCTTTGTCCGTTTTGTCGAACCGAGGTCCCTCGGCCCCAGGAGCTGGAAGGGTTGTGGTACGAATTTGACGGCGGCCAATGCCCGCGGTGTGGGGCCTCTTTCGCGGTGGACCCCACGGCCAGAAACGGCGGGGCAGTGATCACCCAGGCCCTGGTGCAGGCCTGCGGCGGCGATTGGGACAAGGCCCTGGGCCTGGCGGTGGAAACTGACTTTGAAGAGGCTTATCTGACCCACTATGACAGCTATAGCCACCGCCTGAAGGCCACCGCGTTCGGGACCATGTATTTCATCCGCCTGCGCCCGGAAGCATAAAAAAGAAAGTCTGGGGGGAGGGGGCAGGGGCTTTCACAGGTTAGAAAACCTGTGCCACCGACCCCTGCCCCCTCAAGGGAAAAATGCTTGACAGGGCCGGCCTGCTGTTGTAATTAGAGACCAGGAGTTATGTCAGGCCGCAAGGGCCACCCAGGCTCCGTGGGTGGCCCTTTTGATTTTGGGGGCTGCATGCGCCGTCTGGTGATGATTGACAACTACGACTCCTTCACCTACAACCTGGTGCAGCTTTTCTATGAGTTTGACCTGGAAGTCCTGGTTTTCCGCCACGACGCCATCACCCTGGCGGAAATTGCCGGGTTGAAGCCCCGCTGGCTGTGCATCTCCCCGGGGCCCAAGGCCCCGGCCCAGGCGGGCATCAGCAAGGCGGTGATTGCCCGGTTTTACCGGGATTTGCCCATCCTGGGGGTTTGTCTCGGGCATCAGGCCATCAACGAAGTGTTTGGGGGCAAAACGGTGAAAGCCCCGGTGCCGGTGCACGGCAAGCGGCATCGCGTCTTTCACCACGGCCGGGGGTTATTTACGGGTTTGCCCTCGCCACTGTGGGGAGCCCGGTATCACTCTTTGGCCGCGGAGGCAGCGTCCCCTGAACTGGAGGTCACCGCCTGGAGCGAGGACGGGGTGATTATGGGCTTGAGCCACCGGCAGTACCCCCTGCATGGGGTTCAGTTTCATCCGGAATCCTTTCTCACCAGCCACGGCTATGAGCTGGCGGCCAACTTTCTGAAGCTGGCGTCCTAAGGTTCAAAGTTCAAAGTCCGAAGTTTCTGATTCACGGTTAGGCGGCATTTGGAAAAAAGGGCCCGCCGGAAGAAATTAAAACCGAAAACCAAAGACCCGAAATGTTCGGTCGTCTGGTGGACATTCAAATAAAGCCCTACCGACCGCCCCATCCGGTGGCCAGCCTGGCGGAGCTGTTCGCCCCCTTGAGCCGGCGGCCTTATGCTATGCTGCTGCTGAGCGGGGGGGATTTGGACTGCGCCGGCTACTCCCTGATGGGCTGGGACCCCTTTCTGGTAGTCCGGGCCAAAGGCAGTCATGTGGTGCTGGGGCAGGGAGGGCATGCGGTCTCCCGGGTGGGAAACCCGTTTACACTGCTGGCTGATATCTTGGGCAGTCTGGAGCTTCCCGGCCCCTCCCCCCTGGAGCCCTTGAGCGCTGGCGGGATGGGGTTTTTTGCCTATGATTTGAAGAACCATCTGGAGCGCCTGCCCGCTACCGCGGCGGATGACTTGGGCCTGCCGGAGCTGGTGCTGGCCTTTCCCCGCCGCCTGGTGGTGCATGACCGGCGGGTCGGGTTCTTCTGGGAGATCGGCATCTTTTATGAGGACGCCCTGGGGCGGCTCCTGCCTCCGGATGACGCCCCTATCCCGGTAAATCCTCCCCCCGCCGCCTATCAGGTGGGGCCCCTGCGAAGCAACTTTCGCCGGGAGGCTTATATCCGGGCGGTGGCCCGCATCCGGGAATACATCCGCCAGGGGGATGTTTATCAGGTCAACTTCTCCCAGCGTTTTTCCTTCCCCCTGACGGGGGACCCTTACGGTCTGTTGCTCAAGCTGTTTGCCCTGAACCCAGCACCGTTTTATGCTTATCTCAACTGTCGGGATTTTCAGATACTTTCCACCTCCATGGAGCGATTCCTGTACCGTCGAGGTGATTACCTGGAGACCCGGCCCATCAAGGGCACCCGGCCCCGGGGGGCCACCCCGGAGGAGGATGCAGCCCTGCGCCGAGAACTGGCGGCAAGTCCCAAGGACGATGCCGAGCTGTCCATGATTGTAGATCTGCTGCGCAACGACCTGGGAAAGGTCTGTCAGGCCCGCACGGTCAAAGTGGCGGAGCACAAGCGTCTGGAAGCCTATCAGAACGTCTACCATCTGGTGTCCATCGTCACCGGCCGCCTCCGGCCCGGGACTGACCACGTGGATATCCTGAAAGCCACCTTTCCCGGCGGCTCCATCACCGGCTGCCCCAAAATCCGGGCCATGGAAATCATCGACGAACTGGAGCCTCACGTGCGCCATGTGTACACCGGGGCCATCGGCTATCTGGGGCTGCATCAGAACCTGGATTTGAATGTGGCCATCCGCACGGCGGTGATTTCCCGGGGCTGGGGCCATTTCTCGGTAGGCGGGGGCGTGGTCTATGATTCCGATGAGGTGGAGGAATACGAGGAAACCCTCCATAAGGGCCGCACCCTGTTCCGGCTCATTGAAGGAGAGCTGAAGCCCCAGCCGGCGGCGGCCACCGGGGCATCCACCCGGAGGGCCTCCCCTTAGGTGTGGCCATGATGTCACCGGCAGCCAAGGTCTGGCTCAATGATGAACTGGTTCCCGCCGCCGCGGCCCGGATATCGGTGCAGGACCGGGGCTTTTTGTATGGGGACGGGTTCTTTGAGACTCTCAGAGCCGAAAACGGGCGGGTCCTGTTCCTGGCGGAGCACCTGGAGCGCCTGCGGGCCTCGGCCCGGGACTTCCGCCTCCCCTTTCCCCGGGGCATTGACTGGCAGGACCGCCTGCAGCGGCTGCTTCAGGCCAACGGGCTGGCAGACCGGCTGGCTGC
>JAFDHU010000182.1:3953-4527 GCA_019308625.1 Deltaproteobacteria bacterium | reverse complement strand
TGCTCTCTTTTCCAGCCCCAGGTGTTTAAGTGGGAAGATGCAGCTAGGCGCCGGCACCTTGACGCCTTGCGGCAGTTTCTGGCCCTGTTGGTGGAGGAGGGCTTCCCCCTGCGGGGCATAGACATGGGCCCCTGCGTGGACGTGGACTATCCGGAAGACATCGCCCGGGCCGAGGCCCTGCTTAAGGAAAAGGCAGTGGCCTGGGATAAGGGGGAAAGGTAAAATAGAGGTGGGAAAAGGCGGGGGGTCGGGCCGCGCGCCGCGGTGAGGCCCCTGCCCGCGGCCAGCCATGCGCCATTTGATTTACGGCATGTATCGAGAAAAATCCCTGTCTCCGGGCAAGGTGGAGGCGGACGCGGCCATCCTGGATGCGGTGCTGGCGGGTCTGGCGGCCGCGGGCTGGCAGGTGGACCGCCTGTCCGCGGATTTTCCCCCTCCCGCGCCGCCGCCGGAGGCCGCTGCCATCCTCCACATGGCTCAGGGTCCGGCTGCCCTGGAGGTGCTGGAGCGCTGGGAGCAGGAAGGGGTGCTGCTGATTAATTCGCCTCGGGCGGTGCGCCGCTGCTACCGCCGC
>JAFDHU010000182.1:0-3947 GCA_019308625.1 Deltaproteobacteria bacterium | reverse complement strand
CAGGAAGGGGTGCTGCTGATTAATTCGCCTCGGGCGGTGCGCCGCTGCTACCGCCGCCGGCTGTTTGCTTTTCTGGCCGTGGCGGGACTGGCTCATCCGGCCACCCGGGAGTATTCCCTGGACGCGGCCCGAAGGCAGTGGCCGGAGGAATTCCCTGGCCCGGGCTGGCTCAAGCGGGCCGAGGTGCACGCCGAGGTCCCAGGCGATGTGCGTCGGGTGGGTAGCCTGGCCGAGGCCTGGGAGGTATTGGCGGATTTTGAGCAGAGGGGCATTGACCGGCTGGTCTGGCAGGAGCACATCCCCGGCCGGGAGATCAAGTTCTACGGCGTGGGGCCCGGCCGGTTTTTCCAGGCCTTCGCGGCGGAGGATGCCGCCCCGGTGGCCGGTGCCCTGTGCTTCCCGTCCTTGCGCCGGCTGGCCGAAAAGGCGGCTCACTTAACCGGCCTGGCGGTGTACGGCGGGGACGCGGTCATCACCCCCGAGGGCCAGCCGGTGCTCATTGACCTGAATGACTGGCCGAGCTTCTCCCCCTGCCGGGAGGAGGCGGCCCGGGAGATTGTGCGACATGTCCAAGACATCCTCGGTTCCTGAACTCCACCGGCCCCGCTCCCGGGAAATTTTCCAGCAGGAGCAGCCGTTTTTGTCCTCGGGTTTCCAGAACGTGGCCCTGCTCTCGGGCTTGGTCCTGGAGCGGGGCGATGGCTGCTACCTTACAGACGTGGACGGCAACCGCTTCCTGGACTTCATGGCCGGCATCTGCGTTTGCTCCCTGGGCTACAGCCACCCCGCGTATGTGGCGGCCTTGACCGAGCAGTTGGGCAAGCTGACGGTGGGCAGCTTCTGCACCCCCAACCGGGTCAGGCTGCTGAAGCGCCTGGCGGAGGTGGCCCCGGGCAACTTGAGCCAGACCATGCTTTACTCCGGCGGCGCCGAGGCGGTGGAGGCGGCCATCCGCCTGGCCAAGTCCTACACGAAAAAGTTTGAGGTCCTGGCCTTCTGGGGCGGGTTCCACGGCAAGACCGGCGGGGTGCTGGGCCTCATGGGCAGCACCTTCAAGCAGCACTGGGGCCCCCTGCATCCGGGCCTGTATCTGGCGCCCTACGCCTATTGCGAACGCTGCCCCTTCAAGCTAAGCTACCCTGCCTGCGGCCTCCACTGCCTGGAATTCGCCCGGGAGGTCATCCGGCTGCACACCACCGGCTCCCTGGCCGCCATCCTGGTGGAGCCGGTGCAAGGCACCGCCGGCAACGTGGTGCCCCCGCCGGAATTCCTGCCGGGGTTGCAGCAGATTGCCCGGGAACACGACGCTCTGCTTATCGCCGATGAAATGATCACCGGCTTCGGCCGCACCGGCCTTATGTTCGGCAGCAGCCACTTCGGGGTGGTGCCGGACATCATCACCATCGGCAAGGGCATGGGCAGCGGCTTTCCGGTGAGCGGCCTCATGTCCACGCCGGACATCATGCAGGCTGAACCGTACTCCAAACCCTCGGCGGCCTCCTCCAGCTACGGGGGCAACCCCCTGGCGGCCACCGCGGCCTGGATTACCCTGGAGACCATTATCCAGGAAAACCTGGTGGAAAACTCCGCCCGGGTGGGGGCCTACCTTTTGAGCCGGCTCCTGGAGCTTCGGGAAAAATACCCCTTCATCGGCCGGGTCCAGGGCCTGGGGTTGCTCATCGGGGTGGAGTTTGTCAAAGACCGCCGCACCAAGGAGCTGCTCCCGGACCAGGTGATGCAGCGGATCTTCCGGGAATGCCTGAGGCGGGGCCTTCTGTCCATGAACTACACTGCCCGGTACCGCATCAATCCGCCGCTGGTGCTCACCGAGTCCCAGGCGGAGGAGGGGGTGGGCATCCTGGATGAAGTGTGCGCTTATGTGGACCGGGAACTCCGGCCTCACTGGTAGGAGCTGTCCATGCCGGCTGTGCCCCTGACAGGAGCCCTCATCGGTTTCGGCCAGGTGGCCGAGAAGGCCCATGTGCCGGCGTTTCTGAGCAGGGGGGACTTTCGCCTGGCGGCGGTGGCCGATCCCCTGCCAGAGCGCCGGGAGGCGGCCCGGAGGCTGCTGCCGGGAATCCGGCTTTATGCCGATGCCCAGGAACTCCTGGCCCGGGAGGAAAACCTGGATTTCGTGGATATTTGCACCCCGCCTCGGGAGCACCCTGCCTTGGCCCGGCAGGCTTTGACCCGCGGCCTGCATGTGCTGTGTGAAAAGCCACTGACTCTGGCCCCGGAGGATTTTGCCGTTCTGCAGCAGGCGGCCCGGCAGGCGGACCGGGTTTTGATCACGGTGCACAACTGGAAGTACGCCCCCCTGCTGGCCCGGGCCGCAGAGCTGGCCCGGTCCGGGATCATCGGCGAACTCCAGAGGCTGGAGTGGGAGGTGTGGCGTCCCGCCGGCAGTGGCGGCGGGCTGACGGCCTGGCGGCAGGAAGGCGGCCAGGCCCTGGGGGGCATCCTCCTTGATCATGGCTGGCACGCCTTCTATCTGGCTATGGAGTGGGCCGGCTCCGCCCCCACGGCCTTAAAGGCCCGTCTGGTTTTTGGGAAGGGGTCGGGGGGGGTGGAACAGGAGGCCGAAGTGGGCCTGCAGTTTCCGGCCTGTCAAGGGCGGCTATTTCTGACCTGGCAGGCGGCAGAGCGCCGCAACTGGGGCCGCTTGGGGGGCAGTGAAGGCGAAATCCTCCTGGCCGACGACTATCTGGTGGCAGCCTCCGCCCACCAGCCCCCGGAAGTTCAGCGCTACCCGGCCAAACTCAGCGCCGGGTCCCACCATCCCGACTGGATGGGCGGGGTGCTGGACGAATTTTTGGACGAGATCATCCACCGCCGGCGGCGGGGGCGGAACCTGCGGGAGGCCGAACTGTGCGCCCGGCTTATCTGTCTGGCTTACCGTTCCCATCAGGAGGGCAGCTGCTGGGTGGAGGTGGAGCCCCATGAAGCGCCGGGTTGATTTTAATCTGGTGGCCGCCCTGCTGGGCGCCGCGGTGCTGGCCTACCTGCTGTACCGCCTGGGGTTCCGCCAGGTGCTGCAGCAGGTGGCCCTGGTGGGCTGGGGCTGGCCCCTGATCATCGGCCAGGAAATCCTGCCCATCCTGGCCAACACCGCGGCCTGGCACTATGCTTTTGCTGTGTCCCACCGCTCGGTGTCCTTCTGGAATCTTTTCAAAATGCGCCAAGCCGGGGACGGGTTCAACTATCTCATCCCCAGCGCCACCATGGGGGGCGAACTCCTGCGGGTCAGTCTGCTGCGGCGGGATGTGTCTTTGCCCCGGGGGGCGGCTGCAGTGACCATCGCCAAGTTCACCCAGTTCCTGGGCCAGGGCCTGTTCATCGCCCTGGGGCTGGCTCTGGCCGCGCCCTTTGCCCCTCTGCGCCCGGGTTTGCTGCCCTGGCTCTGGGTCCTGCTGGCAGGCTGCTTTGTTCTGCTGCTGCTGATTCTGTTGGGGCTGTGGTTGGGGATGTTTTCCCGCCTCACCACACTGCTCACCGCCTGGCTGCCCCACCGCCTGGCCCGGTACCTGCCGGTAGACAAGGTGGCTGAGCTGGACAGCCACATTGCTTCCTTCCTCAAGAGCCAGCAGGCGGGGTTCTGGGCCTCTACCGGCCTCTTCACCCTGGCTTGGGCTCTGGGCGCGGTGGAGGTGTTCCTTATCTTCTATTTTCTGGGGTTGCCCATAGATCTACCCACCGCGGTCACCGTGGAGACCCTGTCGGTGTTCATTGACGCGGTGCTTTTTTTCGTTCCCGGCAAGCTGGGGACCCAGGAAGGGGGGAAGGTGCTGATTTTCCTCAGTCTGGGGCTGCCGCCAGTAAGCGGCCTGGCCTTCGGCATTATCCGGCGCATTCGGGAACTGGCCTGGGCCGGAGTGGGCATGGCCCTGTTGGCCACTTTCCGGGAAAAGCGCCAGGAAGAAGAAGCCCCCGGAACCTGAAGCTCCCAT
>JAFDHU010000181.1 GCA_019308625.1 Deltaproteobacteria bacterium | reverse complement strand
CTCACCGTCACATAGTAGTTTTCCCCGAAATCCAGGGCCGCCTCTTCCTCCGAAGGGCACCAGTCCCATTCGGTCTCAAAAGTGGCGGTCTGGCCGGCATAATGCACGGTGATATAAACCCTGGTGGGGTGCTCCACCTGGTTCCAGGGGGCCTCAGGGTCATTTGGACTCACATGGTCAGGGAGATTGTATCCCGGCATCCTTTTCACCTCCTATCCACACCAGGGATTTTGATTCAGTTCTTCAAACCCAGGGGCCGGGGGCCCCAGGGCCGAGAGGATTTCATCCGCCTCCTCCGTCCACCACCAGGTGGCGGCGGCGCCGTCCGGAGCAAGAACAATTTCCATCTCAACGGGCCTTGATTCTGGCATCGCCCCTCACCTCCGCCTGAAAATACTCCGGCTTGTTCTTTCGGCTGGTAACCTCTCCCAGGGCCTTTTCAAACACGCCCATGGCCTCGTCGCAGGCTTTGCCCCGGAAGCCCTTGCCTTCCATTTCCACCTGCCCGTCAGGCAGAAAGTTGATGATAATTTCTGGGCTCATAAGTCTCCTCCTTCAGCCGCCGCACCGCGGCCAGGTTGTGAAAAAGTCTTTTCACCTTCGGATGATCCACGGCAATCGGCTTGCCGTGTTCTTTGATAACTCGCCTGATAGCTAATTCAATTTCGTATTCCACATTGTCCAGCCAGCTCATGGCTTTTCACCTCCTCAGCACCAGGCGCACCCGGCCATCGTCCATCTTCTGTTCGCTGACACGGTAGCCCCGCTTTTTGGCCTCAATGCGGGTCTTCTCAATGCCGTAAGCCTGCTTGAGCCGGCCCAGCCAGACGTCGTTGTAGCCGTTGCGGTTCCGGTCATACTCCGACACCCAAATCCGGTATGTCCCGTCCGCCTGGCGCTCAAAACCCAGATCATTGGCCGCCGGCCCCACATGGTGCCGCCGGATGATGATATGGGCTTTTTGCGCCCGGGCATCGTTCCGCCAGCCATATAGGGTCTGCGGGGTCTGGTGCACCTCAATGACTTCCCGCTTAAACCCCAGACGCGCCAAGGCGGCCACCAGGGCCGCCTCGTCGCGCAACTCAATTTGAACTTCACAGTAATGACTCATGTTTCTGACCTCCTTCCTTGCATAGCCGTCACCCATGCAATGTCTTCTTCGGTGGCCTTGCGCACCAAATCCACCCCTACATAAGTGCCCATTTCGCGAAGCGCAATACGCCGGGCTTGAGCGGCGGTGCGAGCTTCAATCAAAGTGCACAACAGGCCGGTCTCCACGTAAAACAACATAACGCTTCACCTCCTTCAATTGTCTGAGGGAGCCGGCATCGCAACCGCCTTCCGGCTGGCGTCTTTAAACCAGACCAGGAGCATCTCCGACGCCAGCTCCTCCACCGTTTTCTTCAAATCGCCCCGGTGCAGGGTATTGGCCCTGGCCTCCAGGATGTTCCACAAAAATTTGGGGAGGGCCAGGCTGAAGCCCTCCCGCACCTCAATCTGACAGGTTGCCGGAGAAATGATTACCGTCATCATAGCTGCACCCTCCGCTTGCCCCTGATTTCTTCCTGGGGCCTGCTGGCCGGGATGGTGCGGACCCTGGCCCACTCCCGCAGGGCGTCCATCTGCGCCTTCTGAGACCGGGAAATGGGGATGACGAACCGGGCCGCGGCTTCCAAATCCCCGCCGTTGTAAGCCGCCTCAATGGCCACCTGCCGGATTTCCGCCCCGGAGTAACCCTCCAGGTTGGGAAGGTTTTTACTTTTGGGAGTCACCTGGAACTGTTCCAGGTAAATCTTGAGGATTTGTTCCCGCTCGCCGGGGCCGGGGTTGTCCACGAAAAAGATGGCGTCCCACCGGCCCATGCGGGTGTATTCCGGGGGAAGCTTGCTGTAATCATTGCAGGTGGCGATGACAAAGACCTCTGAAGTATGGTCATTCAGCCATTGCAGGAAGGTGCCCCCCACCCGCTGGGTGGTGCCGCCGTCGGTGCTGGTGCCGCCCACTCCGGCCAGGCCCTTTTCAATTTCGTCAATGAACAGGATGCAGGGGGCCATAGCGTCCACCACCTTCAGGGCTTCCCGCATCTTGGCCTCAGATTCCCCCACCAGGGAGCCGAACACCCGGCCCATGTCCAGGGACAAAACCGGCCAGCCCACTTCGTTGCCCAGGGCCTTGGCAAAGTGGCTTTTGCCCGTGCCCGGCACCCCCAGGAGCAGGACGCCCCGGAAAGGGAGCCCGGACCGCCGGCTCTTGAACCGGTTCAGAGTCCACTCTTTCAGGTTGTCCAGGCCGCCCAGGGTGGCGAAGGTTTCGGAGAATTGGCTGAATTGCAGGGCCGCCGACTTCTCTACCATCTGAGCTTTAAGAGTGCAGATGGTATGAGGGTCAAACCGCTTTTGCCGCACCAGGGCCAGGGCCATAGCGTTTTCGGCTTCCTCCCAGGTAAGCCCCTGGGCCGCGTCCAGGACGGCCTCTTCGTTATCCGGCTCAACCCCGGTGCTTTCCACCAACCCGTCCAGGATGGTCTTCAGCTCCTCCCGGGTGGGCAGGGGATAGTCCAGCACCACCACCTCCCGTTCCAGCTCCGGGGGCAGTTTGGCATCCGGGGAGATGATGACCAGTGTGGTCCCCTTGGTCTTGTAAACCGGCAGGTTGTTCTGAACCGCCTGGATCACCGCCGGCTCATTCAGCCAAAAGTGGTAATTTCGGAGGAACCAGACCGCCTTGTCATTGCCCCGGGCCGCTGTGTTCGGCAGGTCATAGGGGTCGCATTCCTGCCAGCCTGCGCCGTTGCCCATCTGCCGGAAGCCCCGCACCACGTCCCACTGGTAAGGGGTGCGGCCATTGGCCTGCTGAACCGCCGAAGCGATAAACCGCTCCGGCTCATGCGTCCTGACCATCAGGGCCGGGTAGCCGGCTTTCAGGTAGTCCTGTATCATGGTTTCACCTCCCGAGTATCTGGATTAAGGGTTGCAGAGCCGCATAAATCGGGGCCCAAATTCCATAATAGAGAATGGCCCCGCCGATGATTACCGTGCCGATTCCCAAAATACTGTTCATAAACACCTCCTTAAGGGCTTTTTATTTAAAGGCTTAAGGAGGCACGGCAAAAAAAGGGGGGGCCGGAGCCCCCCCTTGGCAAAGATGTTCATTGGGTTTTTCTTCTTAATCAACCCGGATAAGTCCGCTTCTTACTCTTTCATTGGCGTAGTAGCGGACTATTTTTTCCGTTTCATTCATGTAATGGTTCATGTCCTCATTGGGAACATGAACCACCAATTCATGAAGGTGCCTCTCGGCTTTTTCAGCCGCCAGACGGTAGCTTTCCATTTTCCGAAACGCCGATAGGGCTTTTTGTGTGATTGGGGAAATTTGATTTTTCATCTGATACCTCCTGATGCAATAGGTTTTCATTTAAAGGACAGCGGAGAATAGGGATTCCAAAAGTTACGGCAACAAAAAAGCGGGGGCCCGCAGGCCCCCGGTGAAGTCTTACCTCTTTCTGGCCGGAATCCAGAAGAACTCGATCAAATCATAAAGCGGCCCATTTACCCTAATAGGTGCCCCAGGGAATACTTTTTTAATCCGTCCCATATACAATTGGGCCGCTTTTTCGGTTTTAAATTTGCAGCCATCAAATTTAGGAAAGCGCTGAAGGATTTTCTTCCTCCATTCCATGACGGCTTCCTTTTTTGCCTTAAACCCTTCCTTGTCAGCCCTGTTGTATTCAGGCCAAACCATGCTCACCAGGTAATATTCTTTATTTCTGGCCACTTTGCCTCCTTTCGTTCTATTGGGACTGCTTCCGGTTAACCTACCTGGTGAATCAAGCGGGTTTCCGGGTCATACCACCCGTGCCGCCGAACCACCCGGTCGCCGGAAGCAAGGCAGGTGAAGTCAAAATAACGGAGCCGCTCTACTGGGACTTCCTCTTTGGCAAACCAGGGGAGCACATACTGATAGCTTTCCCCCAGGTAGAGATA
>JAFDHU010000180.1:10896-13690 GCA_019308625.1 Deltaproteobacteria bacterium | reverse complement strand
CCGCCGCACCTTGAGGAACAGGGATTCATTCAGGGGGGCCCCAGGGCTGCTTAGGCGCCACTGGGCCCGGCCTGCCACGGCCAAAACGCCGTTGGAGAAACTTTGCAGGGCGCTGGCCGCGGCCAGGGAAATGCTCAAATACACCGCGGTGCCCAAGGCGATGCCCAAAATGCCCAGAGAACTGCGGCCCGGAAACTCCAGGAGATGCTTCAGCGACAGGCGGAAGAGCCAGGGCTTCATAAAGTTATCAGTGGTCAGTTATCCAGTTCCAGGAATTAGAGGAAATTTTAGATCAGGGCTGTCCCCTGGGCGTGAGCGGGCCTCTTCAGGGGTGGAGTTCCCCGTCCCGGAGGCTCAAGACCCGTTGGGCGAAGGCCGCGGCCTCCGGGGCGTGGCTGACCAGGATGACCGTCTGCCCCCGCTCCCGGTTCAGACGGGCAAACAGCTCCATGACCTGGGCGCTGGTGGCGTGGTCCAGATTGCCGGTGGGCTCGTCGGCCAACAGCACCGCCGGCTGGTTGATCAGGGCCCGGGCGATGGCGGCCCGCTGCATTTCACCCCCGGAAATCTGATGGGGTTTGTGGTCCCAGCGGTCCTCCAGGCCCACTTCCGCCAGCCACCGGCGGGCCTCGCTCCTGGCCTGAGCATAGGGTACGCCCTGCAGCACCCGGGGCAGGGCCACGTTTTCCTCAACGGTCAGCAGCGGCAGGAGGTTAAAGGACTGGAACACCACCCCCACCCGGTCCCGGCGGAAGCGCGTCAGTTCCTGGTCGTTCAGAGCAGCCAGATCCAGGCCCTCCACCTTGACCTGACCCGCGGAAGCTGGCTCCAGCCCCCCGATGATGTGGAGCAGGGTGCTTTTGCCGCAGCCGCTTTTGCCGGTGATGGCCACAAATTCCCCCGAAGCCACGGTGAGGTCCACCCGGCGCAGGGCCTGCACCGCCACCGGCCCGCGATAGTAGGTTTTGCTGACGCCCCGCAGTTCAATCATCCCTGTAGCCCGGTTCAAGACTCGGAAAGTTCGGATAAAAGGCAGGAGCGCCCCTCCTGCCCGCCTTCGGTACGCCCCAGCAGGTTCCTTTGGCCTACCCGCGGGCAGAGAGCAGTAGAGACAGCCCAACGCGCCTGATTGGCGCTGCCTGCCATTATAACCACAGGTGCGACGATTTTAAAGTTCGGCGGGTGGTGGGCCGATGGTAGAGGTGGGGGGAGCAGGAGGGCTTCCCCCGGCACAGGTCGAGGGAACGATGAGCACGCGCTGCCTGAGTCCCGCCGAAGTCACCCGCTATTCCCGACAAATTGCCCTGGACGGATGGGGTCAGGAAGCCCAGGAGAAGCTGAAGGCCTCCCGGGTGCTGCTGGCCGGGATGGGCAGCCTGGGGTCCGCGGTGGCCCTCCACCTTCTGGCCACCGGCGTGGGCGCCCTCCGGGTGGTGGACAAGTCCCGGGTGTCTTTGGCCGACCTGAACGGTGCCCTCCTTTACCGGGAGCGGGATCTGGGGAAGCCCAAAAGCACTGTGGCCGAACGCCGTCTGAAGGAAATCAATCCCTTTGTCACCGTGGAGGGCCAGGGCAAGACTATCACCGAACACAATGTCCACCGTCTGGCCTCCGGCTGCCATCTTATCATTGACACCCTCCAGGAGGAGCACCTGGCAGATTTGCTCAATCTGGCCGCGGTGCGCCAGCGTCTGCCCCTCATTCACGCCCGGGTGGGGGAGATGGACGGCCGCCTCACCACCTTCTGGCCCGGCCAGGGGCCCTGCCTGGCCTGTTATCTGCCGAAGGCCCCGGGCAACTGCCACCCGGCCGTCATAGGACCCCTGCCCGGCATCATGGGAGCCCTGTTGTCCCTGGAGGCCCTGCGCATTCTGGGAGGCTTGGGCCCGGCGCTGGTGGGGCGCCTCCTCATCTTCAAAGGCCGCTGGTTTTACTTCAAGGAAGAGCGCCTGCGGCCCAACCCCTGCTGCCCGGTCTGCGGCTTCCTGCAGGTTTTGAGCTGAGAGCCCGCCTCCCTCTGAAATGTGTAGCCGGCCTCCAACAGTGTGGGTCAACTTACAAATCTTTTACACTCCCAGGGGACCTAAACCCCCTAATTCAACCCACTGAATTCTAATAAACTCCACCCATTTTCTGCCGCGATGACTGGAGTGCTCTGGACACTCTGCCCTTAACCCTCCCCCCTGGGGAGAGAGGGCAGGGCGAGGGAGAAATACTTTACAGAATCCATCCGCCAGGCATCGCCCCGAGACTTAATCCCCCTCTTTTTCCCAAAAATGTGAACCTGCTTCCTTGTTTTTGAAAATTTCCTTTAAGTTTTCTGAACGACTCTTCGAAAAAGGAGAAAAAAGCCCAATAAAGGAGGGCACAGGAGGGCTCGCTCGGTCACCCTCACCGCCGTTTGCTTGGCTTCAGCCGACATTTCACCGCACCTGGCCCTGCCGCTCAGCGGTGTTTGAAGGCGGCACCAGTGGGCAGGGAAAAGCAGGAGGCAGTCTGTGCAAGTCACCAAAGTGCCCGGGAAATTCATGCTGACCATTGACCAGGTCTCCCAGCTTGCCGGGGTGCGCAAATCCACTCTACGGTACTGGGAAAAATCCTTTGAGGACTTTCTGAAGCCCGCCCGCACGCCCTCCAACCGCCGGGAGTATAGTCTGCAGGACCTGGATCTGGTTCAGACCATCAAACGTCTCCTGGAGGAAGAGCATCTGACCCCAGAGGGCGTACGGGTCAGATTGGAGAAGCTGTTGTCTCAGGGGCGAAGCAGCCGGAAATGAGCAATAAAGGCAAAGGC
>JAFDHU010000180.1:0-10870 GCA_019308625.1 Deltaproteobacteria bacterium | reverse complement strand
AAAGCCGCGGGGATTTATTTTAAGGTAGCCAAGGCCATGTTTCCCTCCATGTCCATATAATCTCTGGGCTCCTCCTCTTTTTGGCCGGGAGGAGGAGCCTCAGGGAAGCCGGGTCGTTCAAGGGGCGAGGGGGCGAAGGCCCGCTCCAAGTATTGCCCTCGCCTCAGGGCACCGCGACTTGGGCAGCAGATTATCCTGGCCGGTGGCCAGGGGCGGCTCCGGACACCGCCCGCAGATCCAGGCGCCGGCTCAACTCCTCCGCGCTGGGGCGTACAGCTCCAGGCGCAGAGATTTGAAATAGCGCAGCTTGCCGTCCGGGGCCAGGACCATTTCCGCTGCGGCATAACGACTGTGAGGAAAGCGGCGGAAAATAATCCGGCGCAGAGGCGGCAGGAAGCGCAGAGCCCCCAAACTGATCCAGGCCACCGCCTCCGGGGAGACTGCGGCACCCAGCCAGGCTACCGTGCGCCGGTAGGCCTCCTCCCAGCCCGGAAAAAAGATGATAGGGTCAAAGTGAAAAGCCAGGCGAAAGCCCGCAGCCTGGGCCTGCCGGGCCGCCTGCAGCCGGGCCTCCAACGCCGCGGTGCCCAACTCGTGCTTACGGATGAGGGCCGGAGGATTGAGGGACCAGGCGAAAATCACCTGGGAGTTGGGGCCCAGGGGCAGAAGGGGTGCCACCGCGTGGTCCTTGGTTTTGATTTCCAGGATGGCCCGGGGGTACCGCCCGAAAAAGGGGATGAGCTGCTCATTTAAGCCCATGAGGTGGTCCAAGGCCAAGCTGTCCCCGAATTCCCCGGTGCCCAGGCGCCAGATTCTGCCGGGGGTGGCGGCGAACTTGCGCTCCAGCTCCGCCAGCAGGTCCTCCACGTTGACGAAAACGGTGGTCACCGGCAGATTGACATACCCCTGCAAGATGCAATAGGTGCAGTCAAAGGGGCAGTTCACCGTCACCTGCAGGGTCTGGTAGCCGCAGCAGATGTAGTCCCTGGTTCCCGGGCAAGGGCGCCAGAAGGGGCCCTTCTGCACAGCCAGCAGCAGGGCGGTCTTGGATTCCGCCAGCCAGGCGGCTGGCTCAGACCCGCGCCGTTGCAGCACTGCCCGGTCTGGAATGTCCTCCACCGGCACCCCGGGCAGCCGGGCCAGTAAACGCCGGGTCAGGGGATAATCCCGGGCCCCGGCTTCAATATAGATGCGCTGGATGCGAAGCACGGCAGGCTTGGGTGAAAGGGTGGGGAAGGCCCCGCTGCTCCTGGCGGCCTTCCCCGAATCCCCTAAAAGTCCACGTAGGGACCCCTTTCCATGCCCCGGAGATGACAGGTGTCGTTGATCATCATGATATTCCAGGTGTCGCCGGTCCACTGAAAGCGGTTGATGGCGGTGGTGTCTTGGCCGATGCGCCAAAAGTGGGAGTTGTCCAAGCCGATGAAGGCGCAGATGAGCACCTTGTTCACCACCCGGTGGGCTGCCAGCAGCACCACCTGCCCGGGATGCCGCTTCAGCACTTCATCCACTGCAGCCAAGGCCCGGGCCCGCACCTCATCCAGGGTTTCACCGTTGGGGAAACGCACCGTGTGGGGCGCGGTCTCCCACTGGCGGTAAAGCTCGGCATACCTGATTTTGACTTCCGCCAAGGGCAGCCCCTGCCAGTCGCCGTAGTTGAGGTCAATGAGACCGGGGAGGTCTTGGACCTCCAACCCATGGTGCCCGGCGATGGCCCGGGCAGTGTCCCGAGCCCGGGACAGGGGGGAGCAATAGGCGGCATGAATGGTTTCGCCTTTCAGCCACTCCCCCGCCAGCCTGGCCTCTTCCTGTCCTACCTCGTCGTGGGGGGTCAAAATCCATGAAAACAGAACCCGGAACCACCGCCCTTGAAAGAGTCACAACCCACTTTAGCAAAAAGACGGTCCGGTTCAAAGGTGCCTGGATAATCGCTTGATTTATCAGGATATTTATCATTTCCTGAAAATTGTTCCAAAAGGGAAAGAGCCGGGACCCCACTTGCCGGATTTGATATACTGGAAGTGCCATGCACAAGAAAGCAAAATCCCCTGGGTGGCGGCGCCTGCTGGACCGCCTGCTGGGGCGGAAAAAGGGGCTGCCGGTGTGGGGTGAGGGCTCTCCCAAGGTCCTGGGGGTCTGCCGGCAGTGCGGCGCCGTGGTCCTGGAGGGCTGGCATCACCCGGTGGAAGACGGTCTTCTGTGTCGGCGCTGCGCCGGGAGTCCGCCGGAAACCTGAGGAATGTCCCCACCAGGCAGGCCTTTTAACCCCGCTTGAGCCAGTCTACATGATTATTCTCCGGGAGGGGAGAATCTTTCTCCGGCCGCTCCTTGACCCTGAAATTTCCGAGAATTATAATAGTAAAACTGTCTTCATAAGGGAGAAGCCATGTACTCTGAAATAGTTATGGATCATTTCCGTAATCCCCGTAACGTGGGGGAGCTTCCTGATGCCGATGGCGTAGGCGAAGTGGGCAACCCCATGTGCGGCGACATCATGAATGTTTATATCAAGGTCCAGGATAACCGCATCGCTGACATCCGGTTCAAGACCTTCGGCTGCGGCGCAGCCATCGCCGTATCCAGCATGATTACTGAGATGGCCAAGGGCAAAACCCTGGACGAGGCCATGAAGATCAGCAATAAAGACGTGGCCGAGGCCCTGGGCGGCCTGCCTCAGAACAAGCTGCACTGCTCCAACCTGGGGGCGGACGCCCTGCATGCTGCCATCAAGAATTATCTGGACCGCAAAGCCGGCAAGGTGCCCGACCTGGAGAAGGAGCGCGAGGAGCACTTGGCCGGTAAAGGCGGGGAAGCCTGCTATTGCCCCTATTGCTCCAGGGAAATGGCAGAAGAGGCGCCCTTCTGTCTCTTCTGCGGCGCAGAAATCTCCCACGAACACGACCACTGAGCCCCGGTTCAGCCTGAGGAGTCGCCATGAGTGTCATCTACCTGGATCATCTTTCCGGCACGCCCCTGCACCCCAAGGTGAAGGAGGCGATGATTCAGCACATCAACACGATTTTCGGCAACCCGGTAAGCGACCACCGCCTCGGCCGGCAGGCAGCCCAAGCCCTGGAGGAGGCCCGCCAACAAGTAGCAGACCTCATCAACGCCGAACCCAAGGAAATTGTTTTTGAGTCCTGCGGCACCGAGTCCGTCAACCATGCCATCAAGGGCGTGGCCATCGGGTTGAGGGAGAAGGGCCGGCGCATTATCACCACCAACATTGAGCACAAGTCAGTGCTCAATTCCCTGCGCACCCTGCGTCTGCTGGACTACCAGGTGACCTCTCTGGATGTGGATAGCTACGGGCTGGTGGACCCGGCCCAGGTGGAGAAGGCCATCACCCCGGACACCATCCTGATCAGCGTGATGCTGGCCAACAACGAAATCGGCACCATTGAGCCCATTGCCGACATCGCCAGAATCGCCCGGAAGCATAAGGTAGTGATGCATACCGACGCGGTGGACGCCGTGGGCATCATCCCAGTGGATGTCAAGGGACTGGGGGTGGATTTGCTGAGCTTGGCGGCCAACCAGTTTTATGGCCCTCCCGGAGTGGGCGCCCTGTACGTCCGAAAAGGCACTCCGGTATGGCCCTTGCTGGACGGAGGCGTACAGGAGAACCGCCGCCGGGCTGGCACCGAGAATCTCATCGGGATCGTGGGCCTGGGAGTGGCGGCGGAGATGGCCAGGCTGGAGATGGCCGAGCGCCTGCCCCGGCTCAAGGCCCTGCGGGACCGGCTGAAAGAGGGACTGCTGGCCCGGATTCCGGAAATCGTCATCAACGGCCATCCGGAATACCACCTGCCCCACCTGCTGTCGGTGTCCATCAAGTATGTGGAGGGGGAGAGCCTCATGCTTATGCTGGATGACGAGGATATCGCCGTGGCCACCCGGTCGGCCTGCGCCTCCGGGTCGCTGAGGGCCTCCCACGTGCTCATTGCCACCGGCCTGGATTTCGCCACCGCCCAGGGGACGCTCCTGTTCAGCCTGGGGCGGGACACCACGGAAGAACACATTGACCGGGTGCTGGAGGTGCTTCCGCCCATCGTGGAGAACCTGCGGGCCATGTCGCCCCTGTACCGCAAGGAGCACGCGGTTTAAGGCCCTTTACCGGGAAACCAAGTCAAAAAGCCGGGAAACCGGCTTTTTTATTGGGTTTTACGAGCGGGCCAAGCCGCTGCCCGTAAGCTTGCCGGGGGGGGGAAGTCCTGACCCCCCGCGCCCCAGTAGCGAACGCCCAGATAACCACGGTGAGGACGCTCAGAAAAACCCGACACGCCGCAGAAAGGACAGCGGCATAGCTCCTCCTCCGGTGCCCCTACATGCTTTCCGCCGGTCAGGATGCCGGAGTTAGAAAATCAGCGGCCGTAGTAGCCGGTGATGCTGGCCTGGTCCAGGATTTTGCCTTCCAGGGCCTGCTTGAAGCCCTCCAAGCCCACGTCGGGCCTCAGCTCCAGTTTAGGGACGCTCAGGGCATAAATGGTAATCACATAGGGGTGGTCGCCGGTGCCCTTGGGCGGCTGGGGGCCCCCGTAGCCCGGCCGGCCCCAGGAATTGTTCAGTTCCACTGCACCCGGGGGCATGTTTGGGCCCGAGGCCCCTTCAGCCAGGGAGTTGGTCTCTGGCGGCAGGTTGATGACCAGCCAGTGCACCCAGTTTCTGGCCACCGGATGAGGGTCCACCATAGACAGGGCCAGGGACTTGGTGCCCTCCGGCACACCACTCCAAGCCAGGGGCAGAGAGAGGTTCTGGCCGCCGGCGCCGGGCATCACATAAGGCTGGGGGATTCGGCCCCCGTCCTGAAAGGCCGTGGAAGTAATCTGCATGGCTGCACCTCCTTGGGCCGTTGTGGCCAGAAAAACCAGAATAACCAAAAAAATTCCGCCACGAAGAAGGTAGTTGCCGCAGATACTCAGCCCACTCCCCCTCAGGGTCCAGGGCCAGGTATCTGAGCCAGTATTGCCGGGCCAAGTCAAGGTTGCCCCGCTTCTCGAGGGTCCGGGCCAGGTTGAAGCAGGCCTCGGGAAACCAAGGGTCTGCCTTCAAGGCCTTTTGGTAAAAGGCCACGGCTTCCTCCAGCCGGCCTTTCTCCTCCAGCAGGTTGGCCAGGTTGAAGTTGGCCTCCACATGCTCCGGGTCGGCCTCCAGGGCCCGACGGTAATGCATTTCGGCCCCCTCTGGAAAGCGCCAGCGGTAGAGAATGTTTCCCAGGTTTACCAGGGCGTCCGGGTGGTCGGGCCTGACGGCCAGAATGGCAGCGTATTTTTCTCTGGCTTCCTCCCAGGCCCCTTGGCGTTCGCAGTCCAGGGCCTGGAAAAACAAAGCCCCGGGATCGGCTCCGGGCAGCGGGATGACCCGGCCGGCCTCCCGGGGAAAATCCAGATGGAGCTGGCCCTCCGGAGTGAACCACCGCTGCTGGCGGGCCACCGCTATGATGCGCCGGCGGGTGGCGGCAAAACGCACCTGGGCCAGGGGCGCGGTGATATCCGGATGGCGCTTCTTCAGCTTTTCCACGCAGGTTCGGAGATGCCGCAGGGACACGCCCTGATGCCGCAGGTCCTTGATGGTCCTCAGCGCCACCAGCCCCTGAAAGTCATAGCGCAGCCGCCTCCGGGGACGGCGCCGGCAGGGCACCAGACCCAGGCGGGTCCAGTACCGGACCCGGGCATCGGAGATGCCCACCAGCCGGGCTACTTCCTGGGGGCTGAAGTACTTCTTCACTTAAGCAGCCTCTTGAATACCGGGGCCCGGAAGCGGCCCTGAGGCGTCAGTTCCTGGTAGTGAATCTCCGCTGCCAGTTCGGGCCTGACCCAGCGGGCGCCTTTCACCCTGATCCCCCGGGGCAGGGGACAGGCCGCGGTCTCCAGGCTCCGCAAGCGCTTCGTGAGCTCCTCCAGGTCCGCGGTGCTGAAGCCGCTTCCCACCCGGCCGCGGTAAACCAGCTCTCCTTCCCGGCGCGCGGCCACAAGCAGGGCGCCGAAATATGGGGCCCGGGCCCCCTCCCCCGGGGTGAAGCCCACAATGCGGCACTCCGCCTTCAGCCTGGGCTTGATTTTCAGCCAGTAGCGGGAACGCTTGCCGATAAGGTAGGGGCTGGCCAGGTTCTTGGCCATGATCCCTTCCAGGCCCCGAGCCACGGCCTCTCGGAAAAACGCCACCCCCTGTTTATGAATGTACCGGGATTCCACCAGGCAGGCGGATTCCCGGAGAATTTCCCGGAGCAGGGCCTTGCGCCTCCTCAGCGGCAGGCTTAAGCACGCCGCATCATTGAGAAACAGAAGGTCAAAGGCCACATAGGTGGCAGGGAGCTTCCGGGCCAGCAGGCTGATTTTGAGGGGGTCGGCGGCCTGTTCCCGCTGCTGCAGGCGGGGGAAGTCCGGCAGACCATCCCGCAACACCACCAGCTCGCCGTCCAAAATGGCATTTTTGGCCTGGATGAACCGAGGCAGGTCAGAGAGTTCCGGATACCGGTGGGTGATGTTCTCCAGGCGGCGGTTCTGGAGGCGGATGGTGCCATTTTTCAGAAACAAGAGGCAACGGCTGCCGTCCCACTTGATTTCATAGAGGTGCCGCGCCGAATCAAAGGGGTCCGCGGCATAGGCCAGCATGGGGGAAATCTTCTCGTCCAGCATCGGCGCCCGCCACAGGGGTGGCCTGAAACCAGCCCCCAGGGCCAGCATGGGGGAAATCTTCTCGTCCAGCATCGGCGCCCGCCACAGGGGTGGCCTGAAACCAGCCCCCAGGGTCAGCCGGTTTTTCTCTTTTTCCGGGCTTCCCTTCTCCTGTGCCCGGCCGTGGCCATGCCTTTTTTGGGTAGCGGAGCCTTTCCGGCGGCCAGCTCCACGCTCCGCCGCAGGGCCTCCAGGGCCTCCATCAGGCTGATGACCTTTTCCCCTTCGGGTTTGGCCTCCACCTGATATTCCTGGCCCTCGGCCTTGGCCCGGATGAGGTTGAGCAGGGTCCGGGAATAGTCGTCGGTGTACTCCTCCGGAATGAAACGGCCGCTGAGGTTTGCCACCAGAGTCTTGGCCAGCCTCAGGCTCTTCTCATCCACTTTGACCTGCGGTACTTCCCGGGCTTCCGCCACCTGGTCCAACGCCATGATTTCTTCGGGAAAATGGAGGGTGTAAGCAATGAGGGCGCCGTTGCAAGGCCGGAGAGCGAAAATATATTCCCGGTGGCGCATCACCACCTTGGCCACTGCGCTTTTGTGCAGGTCCTTCAGGGTCCGGTGAAGCAGGGCAAAGGCTTCCACGCCCGCCTGGCCGTCCGGCACCAGATAATGAGAGTCGGCGTAGTAGATGGGCGGAATATCTCCCTCGTCTACAAATTTCAGGATTTCCAGGGCATCGGTGGATTCTTTTTCGGCCTTGGCGAAGTCCTCCTCGGTGACCGGGATGTAGAGGTCTTTGCCGTACTTGTAGCCCCGCACCAGTTCCTCCGAGGAGACCACCCGCTGGCAGTGGGGGCAATAGCGCTCCTGCTTGATTTTGGTGCCACACTCTTTATGCAGCAGGTCAAAGGAGAGGCCCCGGCGGGTCACCGCGGTGTACATCTTGACAGGAATGGAGACCAGACTGAACTTAAGATAGCCCTTCCAAATAGCCCGCATGGCAACCCCCGGTGGCAATTTTCGCTTGCAAGTACTGGGTTCGGGGTAAATGCTCAAATAAATTTTACCTTTTTACCATATCATACTTTTAACTTAGGGAAAATTAAGAGGATTTTCAAGGCCAGCCGAAACCGGAGACGTGAAGCTGGGGGAAATAATTCGATATTCCCATTTCCATGAAACAAATATACTTTTGCTCTCTAAATAAAACGGGAAGGGAAAATCATGGCTCAACCGAAGCAGGTCGGGGATGTGAAATTGGTTCCAAAAGCCCAAGCCGAACTCAAAAACATTCCCGTCCGCAAATTTATGTGAGATTGCGGGCAATTATCGGTGGGGCTGGCCGGCTGCAATGGGGCCCCCAAACCGCCCCCCCGGCCGGAGCCGACGGTCTCTTCGGATAGATGAAGCTTGGGGGACACTTCCAGTCCAGGAAGCTGACCTGCCAAGAGAAGGCGTTGGTTGGCGTCTGTCGTCCGGACAGACCAAATCTCAGGACGGCAATTCAAAGATTTTGATGTCAGCCTGCTGACGCTCCCGGGCCAGCCAGGCCTCAAAAAGCAGCCGCTTCTTCTGCTCCAACACCCGCTGGCGTAAGGCCTCCTTTTCCTTCTGAAACTCCTCCGGGGAAGGAGCTCGCCGGGCCTTGAAGGCCAAAATGTAGTATTGGCCTTTCCAGAACAGGGGCTCGGGGGGGTAGGGCTTTTGGGGCGTGAGCAGGAAGGCTGCGGTGGTAAGGGACCGGGCCAGGGGCTGCCGCAGAAATCCCTGGCTGCGGGTGAACCACCCGCTGGACTTGAGAGGCACCTTGGCCGCCGCAGCCACTTTCTGCAGGGACTCCCCCTTCTGCAGCCGCTTGAGGAGAGCAGCCGCCTCCTTTTCCGCCTGGGCCCGGGCGAGTTGCCGACTCACGGCCAGACGCACCTTGTCTTTGACTTTTTCCAGGGGCGGCACCCGGGCCGGCTGTCGCTCCACACACTGGATGACCGCAAAGCCCGAGGGCAACTCCGTCACCTTGCTTATCTGGCGCACCTTGAGGGCCAGGGCCGTCTGCTTGAAGGTTCGGGTCAGCTCCAGGCCGGGTATTTGATCACCCAGGGCAAAGAGCGGGGTTTCCTGCAGGTGGGCCTTGAATTTCTTGGCCACCTCCACGAAATTGGCGGGGTCGGCTTCGCCCCGGGCCCGCCGGGCCGCCTCTTGGGCCAGTTCTCGGCTTTTTTGCTCTTGAAGCTTACGAGTCGCCCGGGCTTTGGCCTCTGCCTCCGGGAGTTTCTCCCGGGACTTGATTTCTTCCAGCTTGATCAGGTGGAAGCCTTTGGCCGTTTCGGCCAGCCCCACCTCTCCCGGGGCCAGGGAGAAAGCCACTTTCTCCCAGGCCGCAGGGCGCTCGCCCCGCTTGACGTCCCCCAAGTCGCCACCGCGTTGGCGGCTGTCGGCATCCTGGGAATGAGCTTCCACCAGTTTCTTAAAGTCCTTACCCGTTCTGGCCTGCTCCAGTAGGCTTTGGGCCTTTCTTTGCAACTCCCGTCTCTTGGACGGCGGGGCCTGGGGGGGCACGGCCAGGAACAGCTCCCGCACCCGAATGACCTGGGGCTGGCTGAATTCCTCTTCATGTTCCCGGAGATACTCCGCCACTTCCTCCGGGGTGGGTTGGGCCTGTGCGGCAAAATCTTGGGGCCGGAACAGCATGAACCTCACCCGCACCCGGTCAGGCAGCCGAAACTCCTGCTTATGCTTCTGGTAATAAGAGGCAATGGCCGCCTCGGAAGGCTTTTGCCTGGCCAGATAAGACTCAGGTGAGAGCACCAGATAATTGACCTCCACTTTCTCCCGGACCAGCCGGTACAGTTCCTCCAGTTCGCCGTCAGACACCTTGGCAAACGCGGTCACGGTGCGAATGACTTTTTGGATCAGCAGGTTTTGGCGTTGGCCGGACTCAAAGTCGGCCGCCGTGACCCGGGCCCGCCTCAGGAGGGCTTGGTAGCGTCGGGGGCTGAATTTGCCGTCCACCTGAAAATACGGCAGGCTGCGGATATGCTCCTGCAGCTCGGGCGTGCTCACCGAGAGGCCCATCCGCTTGGCCGCCTGGAGCAGCAGCACCTGCTCAATGAGCCGGTTCAGAGCCCGTTCCTTCAGGTTGAGGGCCTGGAAATCGGCTTCGGAAAGCTCGCCCCCGGTCCGTTCCTGAATATCCCGGACCATCTGATTGTACTGACGGATATAGGTGGTGAGTAAAATGGGTTGGCCGTTGACGGTGGCCACCTCCTGGAAGCGCTCTGACTGAAAGCCGCCGATGCCCCAGAAGATAAAGACCACCACGATGGCCCCGATGGCCACGGCGATGATCCAGGAACGCGAGTGCTTGCGGAGAAGTTTGAGCATGATTCTGGTTTAGCGGGATTGGCCCAGCCGTTTGCGGGCTTCCCGAGCCTCCGGACTGTGGGGATATCTCTTTACCAGTTGGTTCAGAGCCATTTGATAGTTGGTGGTTTGCTGCAACTGTTCGTAGGATAAGGCCTGGCGCAGCAGGGCGGACGGGGCCAGGATGCTTTGGGGGTGCAGCTTTACCAATTTGTTGAATTCCACCGCGGCCTCCCGGAAGCGCTTCTCCTTGTAGAAGCTGTCCGCCAGATAGTACCGCGCCTCCGGCGCCTTGGGGCCTCGGGGCTGGTTTTTCAGATACTGAAAAAACTTCTGCCGGGCAGCCTCGTACTTCTTGCCGCGGTAAAGTTTCATGGCCTGGTTGAAGGTGGGGTCCTCCGCCCGAGGAGCCGCAGGTTCAGGGGGAGAGGGAGGGGGCGCGGCGGCCGGCGCAGGCGGCGACGTCGGAGGAGACACCGGTGGCGCTGCCGCCGGTTGCTTGGGAGCCGGGCGGGCCTGCTCCAGCGCAGCCAGCCGGCCCTCCAGGTCCTGCACCCGGGCTTCCAGGGCCCTAAGCCGTTCATTAACATAAGGGGAAGTGGCTGCGGCGGGAGGAGGTGTGGCCACGGCGGCCGGCGGCGGCCCGGTACGGCTGCGGGCCGGCATCAGGGTGTAGGCGTCGCAGGCGGCCAGAAGCAGGGCCGAAAAAACCGTCAGGACCAAGACGGTGCAGGATAATCGCTTCATGCCCGGACCTCCCTAAGGTGCTGGCGGGACGGTGACCAGACCCAGTTTGTCCACCCCCGCGTCTTTGAGAATAGCCATTACCTGAACCACCAGGCCGTAAGGCACCTCCTGGTCGGATTTGAGCAGCACTTCCGGCCTCCCGGC
>JAFDHU010000179.1 GCA_019308625.1 Deltaproteobacteria bacterium | reverse complement strand
TATGACCGGACGATTTTGCCCCGTGGCCATGGCTGCCAGGTATATACTGGCCATTTGGGCGCCGTTGGCACTCCACAGGTAGTTCTGGGCCCGTTTAAGGGCGCCCCGGGAGAGAGACTGCAGGTATCCTTCTTGGGTAGCCAAGGAGACGATGGCCTCCTTCAGACCGGCAATCACCTTTTTCGGGGTGGTCACCGGAATCTTTATGCCGCACTCCGGAGTAATAATATCGCCCACCCCCTGGTGGTCCAGGCAGACTACTGGCACTCCCTGACTCAAGGCCTCCAACACCACGTTACCGGAGGTGTCCCTCAGGCTGGTGAATACCAGGACGTCGGCCCAATCATACTGGCGCATGGCCTCAGTCAGGGGCAGCCAGCCCAGCCAGCGGCAGCGGTCATTAATCCCCAGGCGTTGGGCCAGCTTCCGCCAACGTTTGTCCAGCGGGCCCCGGCCCAGGATTCTCAGTTCATAGGGAAAGTCGGGCGTCAAGCTGGAAAGGGCCTGGAGCAGCAGGGGCAAGGCCTTGTGATGCTTGAAATCCCCGCTCCACAACAGGCGGAAGGGCTGATGCGGCTTGGGATTCAGGGCCTCGGCCGGCAACACCTCGGAAATCCCGGTTTCCAGCAGGACAGTAGCCCGGCCCCGGTGTATGCGTTCAAGGCTCTTTTTTATTTGAGAGTTGGCAGCCAGCAGACCGGTCGCCCGCCGGGCGGCCTGCTGGACGCGCCGGCTCAAGCGCAGTTGCAGCCAATTAATCAGGGAGCGGCCGCCTTCCACCAGAGCCATGTCCAGCCCTCCGCAAAGCAGAAAGCGCCAGGGGCAGTTTTGGGTACCTCCCACCGGCCCCCAGACGAAGGGCACCTCCAGCTTCCACAGGAATCCCGGCTCCCGATAGCCCACCAGAGTGGCCTGGTGGGTCAGGGCGAAATTCAGCCGGCGGTGCAGTTCCACAGCAAGTTTGAAAGCCCGCCGCTGCCAAAGGTAATAGGCAAACAGATTGGTGTAAAACAGGGGGTGCCGCCGTTTCAACAGGCGTGCCACCCATCCTTCCTCCACAAAACAAAAATGCAGAGAGCTCGGAAGGCCATGCTCGGCGGAGTAGCGGAAGATATCCTCCTGGTCCCAGGAGCCGCAGATGACCCAGGTATCGAAATATTTAGCCGTTTCCTGAACGCGGCCCCATCCCACCTTGAAGTCAGAACCCCTGTAAGGATTGCAGGCCGCGGCCACCAAAAGCACCCGGGCCGGATGCCGTGGGGACTTGTTCAGCTCCCTCGCCTCCACGCTGACACTATATCATAAATGCCTCAGGTCGTTTTGCCGGAAGAATGACAAAAAGCCGGGCAGAGGAGCGTTTTTGTCCCTGCCGCCCACGTTTTTTCAATAATAGTCAAGATGCACCCTGGCGGGGAAGTGGGTTGGCGGGTGTTTCTGCTGGACTGACCTTGTCCTTCCCGGCTCAAGCCGGCCCGACAGAATCCGGTATGGGAAGCCCCAAACCTAGTAGGCTCTTTTATCAAAAAAGATGAGGAAAATGGAGTAAAAGATGATTTTGAGGTCAAGCCACAGGGACCAGCGGCGGAGATAATCCAGGTCATATTCGATGCGCCGTTCCATGTCTTTGATATTGCTGCCGCCCCGCATGCCGTGAATTTGGGCCCAGCCGGTGATGCCAGGGCGAACCTTGTGGCGCAGCATGTAGCCGGGAATGTGCTGCCGATAATATTCATTATGGGCCACGGCATGGGGTCTGGGTCCCACAATGGACATGGTGCCCATAATAACGTTGAAAAACTGCGGCAGCTCATCCAGACTGGTAGCCCGCAGGAAGGCTCCGAAGCGGGTCAGACGCTGGTCGTTGGGCACCGCCTGCTGGACCACCCCGCCGTCTTCGCATACTGTCATGGTGCGGAATTTGTATACGATGATTTCCTCGCCGTTCAGTCCCCAGCGCCGCTGTTTGAAGATCACCGGACCCGGGGAGCTGAGCTTCACCCCGATGGCGATAAGAGCCATCAACGGCAGGATGCAAACCAGGATGAGCCCGCCCAAAATGAGGTCCTCGGCCCGCTTGAGCCAGCCGTTGACTCCGAAGAACGGGGTTTCCCACAGGGAGATAAGGGGGATGCCCCGCAAATCGGTCAGACCGGCCCGCAGTAGGGAGAAAATAAAAACATCCGGGGCCAGATAAACGGAGGCAGTAGTGTTCTGTAAGGCGTCAATCACTTGGCGGATGCGGGCTTCAGCCCGGAAGGGCAGGCTCAGATACACCATGTCCACCTTGTGCTGCTGGACAAATTGCACCATGTCATCCAGATTTCCCAGGATGGGAAAACGCCCGCCTCCATCTACCTCAATGACCACTTCCTCCCCCGCATGGTTATCATCAAAAAAGCCGAGGATTTTCATTCCCATGGTGCGGACCTGCAAAATATTGGCCGCCAGTTGCCGGCCCAGGGTGCCGGCCCCGGCGATGACCACAGTGCGGGTGTTATAGCCCCGGGCCCGGGCCCACCCCAGGATCCGGTATACCAACAGGCGGAGCATCACCAGGGCGACGGGCGCGGCGAGGCTCCAGGTCAGGAGGAGCTTGCGGGAGTAAATGCCGGTTTTTTTGAAGGCGACGCCCAGGAAGGCCAGAATGGCGATGACAAAGATCCAGGAAAGGACGATGCGGGCTGCCAGCCGGGCAAGCTGCGCGCCTCTCCACGGCTGGTACAGCTTCACCAAGGAAAAAATCAGGATGCTCAGGGCAAAGGTGACAGCAGCCAGATAAAAGTAATCAGGCTGAAACTCCAACCCATAGAAACGGCAGAGCAGGAGAACCAGGAAAAAGATGACCAGGCCGTCAAGAAGCTGCTGTCCCCGCACAATCAGCCAATGATATTGATGAAACAGACCCTTATGCTCACCGTACATGGGTGATCCTGAATCCTCCGCCCTCATCGGTTTGGCGACTGGACAACCAAAAAATATGCAATTGGGATACCAAAAAAAATATATAATGATTTGCAAAACTTACTTTTTGAAGAAATTCCTTCCAAAATACTTATGTTCAAAATTATTTACGATAATTTCTCCCATTTGTTAAGAATTATTAACTTTGAGTGGCTATCAGAATAGCGCCGTCACCCCTGAAAAGACGAGCCACAAGACCCTGAAAGGGAGCAATACAGGAGTCCTGCCCAAGGCAGAAGGGCGGCAGACTGAAAACCTGGAGCTTCTGAAACCTAGGAACTCAGACATTTGGGCGGGACGCCGTCAAAAGGGTAACCACTTTTGGCGGGGGCACAGAATTACAAAACCGGGGTTACTCCCTCTCTGGCAGACCTCCATGGGGAACTATAGTTGGTGGCCAGTGGTTGCAACAGCTAACATCCCCCTTTGAGCCAATTTTTTGCGTCTTGGCCGAACCGTGCGGGATGCGCTTGGCTTCCGGCCATGCCGGACTGGGTGCCTGCCGCAGTGAAGCAGGCAGCCGGCCGGCCTATCTTATGGTGCACTAAATTTCGTCATCGCTCAGTCCGATGTCAAGCATTCCTCCTGTGCTGGGAAAAAAGGTCGGGAATTTATATCTGGAAAGGGCTGATATGGCATCAAGCCCGAAGCAAACGGAGAGAAAGAAATGCAGGGAGTGCTGGCGCTGATTGCGGCGATTTTTCTGGCCACTCAGGCCGTGGCGGGGACCTGGACCGCCAACCAGTTCATCTACAAGCCGGCTTTGGGGGCCAGGGGACAGACCGAGAAGGAAACTTTCGATGCGGGTCTGGACAAGATCGACGCCCACCTGGGCAAGTACAAGACCTTGGGGGATCCCAACTATGCCACCCTGGACGAGGCCCTGACCACCATCGGTTCCGCCGAGACCACCCTGGTCATCCCTTCAGGCACGGTATCCATCACCGCTGACCAGACCATTCCCGCCAATGTGCATCTTTTGGTGCTCAAGGGGGGGAAGTTTGATCTCGCCGACGGGGTCACTCTGACTATCAACGGGCCCTTCACCGCCGGGCTGTACCAGGTGTT
>JAFDHU010000178.1 GCA_019308625.1 Deltaproteobacteria bacterium | reverse complement strand
AAACGGACCCGGGAAATGGCTTGGCTCATTTTCCAGAGGCACCGGCCATTTCCTTGGCCCGCAAGGCCGCGGCCAGCACCGCGTCCATCACCACCCCCCGCAGCCCACCCTGCTCCAGGGCGTGCAGGCCGGCGATGGTGGTCCCGCCCGGGGAGGCCACGGCGTCTTTCATCGCTGCGGGGTGCAGACTTTCCGCCAGGCACAGGCGCCCGGCGCCTACCAGGGTCTGGGCCGCCATCTCCAGGGCCAAGGCTCGGGGCAGGCCCAGGCGGACGCCGCCGTCGGCCAGGGCCTCCAGGAATATCGCGGCAAACCCCACGCCGCTGGCGCTTAGGGCGGTGACTGCATCCAGCAGCTTATCCTCCACCACCACCGCCCGGCCCACGGTGCCGAACAGCTCCAGGGCCAGGCTGAGGTCCTCCGGCCGGGCGCGGCTCCCCGGAGCCAGACCCGTCATGCCCTCCTGCACCAGAAGAGGGGTGTTGGGCATGGCCCGAATGAGGCGCGCTTGGGGCAGGGCGGCCTCCAGGCGGGATAAAGGCACGCCTGCAGCAATGGAGATAATCAGGTGCTGCTCCCGGGCGGAGCCCTGGATTTCACCCAGGGCCTGGTCTATCACCTGGGGCTTGACAGCCAGAACCACCACCGGGAACTGCATTACCTCCGGATTGTCCCGGGCCGGCGCAATCCCCAGAGTTTCCAGGTCCTGGCGGCGCTGGGGGTCCGGGTCATAAAAGGTCAGATGGGCCGGTGGCACCCCGGCCGCCACCAACCCCCGCATAAGCGCCCCGCCCATGGCCCCCGCACCGATGAACCCCAGCTTTATCTCCTTGAGCCGCCCTTCCTGCATCATTGACATCCACTCCTTTTCAGGTCATAGTCCAGATACAGCCTATTTTGGCATAAAGAATCCAACAATTACAGGGAATTTCTGTGACTGGCTATGGATAGACCCATCTTGGCCCTGACCATGGGCGATCCCGTAGGAGTAGGACCGGAAATTTTGGTGATGGCCCTGTCGGAGGCATCGGTCTATGAAGTTTGTCGGCCCCTGGTGCTCGGGGACCTGACAGCCCTAGCCCGAGCCAAAGACTGCCTCTCCCCGGAGCTCACCCTCAACCCGGTTTCAGGTCCGGAACAAGGCCGGTACCAACCCGGCACTCTGGATCTGCTGCCCCTCTCCCATCTGCCCGAGGCGGACTTGGTCCCCGGGCATCCCTCTGCGGCCGGGAGCGCGGCTATGGTTTCCTATATTCTCACGGCCATGGACTTGGCCCTGAAAGGAAAGGTGGCCGGCCTGGTCACCGGCCCCATCAGCAAAATGGCCCTGAAAATGGCGGGCTATGCCTATCCCGGCCACACCGAACTGCTTCGGGAAAAGACCGGGGCCGCAGAGGCGGCCATGATGCTGGCCGGGGGCCGCTTTCGGGTGGTCCTGGCCACCACTCATCTGCCTCTGAAGGAGGTGTCCTGCCATCTGAGCCGGGAAGGGTTAATCCGCCTGTTTGCCCTGACTTGCCGCTCCCTGAAGAATGATTTTGGCATCGCCCAGCCCCGCCTGGGGGTGGCGGCCCTCAATCCTCACGCCAGCGAAGGGGGGCTGTTCGGTTCCGAGGAGATGGAGACCATTATCCCGGCGGTGCTGGAGGCCCACGATCAGGGGCTGCCGGTGTCCGGACCCTTCCCGGCTGACACCCTGTTCTGGCGGCATTCCCAGGGGGAGTTTGACGCGGTCTGCGCCATGTACCACGATCAGGGGCTGATTCCTCTGAAGCTCCTGCACTTTATGGATGCGGTGAATGTGACTCTGGGGCTCCCCATCATCCGCACCAGTGTGGACCACGGCACGGCCTACGACCTGGCCGGCACCGGCAAGGCTCACCCCGGTAGTCTGAAAGCAGCTATTCGGTTAGCTGCAGAGATCGCCCGGAGAAGATTCGGAGGGCAAGGGTAAATTCAGACCGCGCCTACATCGGCTGGACAGGTTCCCGTCTAGGTCTGAGTGCGGTCCTCCAGCCACTGCCGGACAAATTCGGCGAAGCGGGCCAGGTCATCCAGATTTTGCAGGCGGCGATAAACCTCATTCCAGTCAATGGCCAGGTATTCGTGCACCAGGATGTTGCGTAATCCGGCCAACGGCGCCAGGCTCCAGGAAAAGTCCATGGGCAGGACGCCCAATTCCCCCAATTGCAGGATAGCCCCGTAGTAGTCCGCCGGTTTGGGGGATTGGGTCAGGGAAATGATGCGGTGGCAGATATCCAGGACACATTGGGCCGCCATTTCCAGGTTACGCTCCACGATATCCCGGAGGTAGGGGTCCCGGTCAAATTCGGCCCTGGTCCTTTCCCTGAGGGGCTCCAGTCTCGCCAAGCGTTCCAAGAGTTCGTCCAAGCGCCTCTCGATGCCACTGAACTCTAAGGGCACGCTTTCCTCCCTGCAGAATTTCCCGGCGCTGTTCCCGTAAAATGGGGAGATAGTCGCCGTACTGGCTCAGTACCCGGGCTTCGTATTCCACCCGACTGGCCGGCTCCCGCTCATAAACGAGTATGCCCTGGGAGATGACTGCATAAGCCAGCTCTACCGGAGCCCGGTTGAGAATCACCACATCCGCCGTGCAGCGGCCGGGCCACAGAAGCGCCAGGCGGTGGCTCAGAAGGTCTCTTATGGTGGGCGCCTCCGCCTGATAGTCAAGCAAAACCGCCACATCCAGGTCACTCACAGGGCTGGGGCGGCCCGCTGCCTGGGAGCCGAAAAGATAACCCAGAACCACCTCCGGAACCGCCTCCAGCACTACCATCAGCCTGACCCTGATTTCCTCCAGCAGCATATTCTCCTGCATACCATGAAAATCCGGGGCAGTAGAGCCGGTTTTTCAGGCCCAGTCAGGGATGCGTCCTTTTCAAGCCCACCACCAGCCAGAGACAGGCCATGAGAACCGCAAAAGGATAGATGAGATTGAGGGCGGGCAGGTTCTCCAGTTCCTGGCTGCTGAAGCCGGCCAGGAGGTCAAAGGAACTGAAGGCCAGGCGGGCTTTCCACAGGTTGTCGTGTTTCTCCATGGCCTTGACCGCTGCCGGCGACAGATTGGCCGTCTGGTCGTGAGTTAAGGGGGCCAGGCTACGCTCGTGGGCGGGGAAAATTCTCTGGCCTGCCACCAGGCCGCCCAGGAACAAGAGCACAATCCCGACCAAAATGATCGTGGTGGCTTTTTTCATACTAAAAAACTTCTCCTGAATTTTAATGAAAGTAAGTAGCGGGGACTGGGTGAAGCAGAGGTTGCGAGGGTGTCGAAGCCCAAATCCCGGCCGGCGGGGGGCGGGGCCCCAGCCGGTCAATAGGTTAATCGTGTTTTTTTAATGTTAAGTTTAGATTTTTTATCTGCAATCCCGGCAGACAAAAAAAGTTTCCACCGGGTCGCCGGTGAGGGTGGCCCAGTGCTCCAGTTGGGCCTTGGGCTCAATGTAGTTGCCGCACACGGTGCAGGCCTGCAGTTCGAAGTCCCGGCCCCAGATGGTGCGGATGCCGTCCTTTTCCGTGTACTCAATGGCGTTGGTAGGGCAGATGAAGGCGCAGGAGCCACAGCCGATGCAAGCTTCCGAGACCTCCTTAAAGGGGGTGGCCACCTGCTTGTCCGGGGAGCGGAAAGCCATGCTGATGGCTGACACCCCCACGATGTCCCGGCAAGTACGGACGCACAGGGCGCAGAGGATGCAGCGCTCCTCCGGATGGTCAATGTGAAACCGGGTCTCGTATACTCCATGCTGGGCGGCCAGGTCCCGGATGAGCTCCGCCGCGGGCGCCCGGGCCAGAAGCAATTCCAGCACCATGCGCCGGGCCTGCATGACTTTGTCTGAATGGGTCTGAACCTCAAGGCCCGGTTCCACCGGATAAGTGCAGGAGTTCACCAGACGGGTGTGAGGCGGCGCGCCGATTTCCACCAGGCACAGCCGGCAATGGCCTTCCGAGGGCAGGTCCGGATGGTAGCAGAGAGTAGGGATATCCAGACCGCGGCTCCGGGCAGCCTGCAGTACG
>JAFDHU010000177.1 GCA_019308625.1 Deltaproteobacteria bacterium | reverse complement strand
CCCTGGAGACCCCGCAACCGGCTCGCCAGGCAGGAGGGAGGAAATGAAGGGCCACATCCACGGACCCATTACGGAGATCAATATGATCCCCTTTGTGGATATCGTCCTGGTAATTCTCATTATCTTTCTGCTCACGGCCACGGTGATGCTGCCCCGCACTTTTTCCATCGCCCTGCCCCAGGCCACCCAGGCGGACAAGCTGGAGAGCGTTCCCATCATCATCAGCATTGACCGGGAGGGAAAAATTGCCATCAACGGCCTCAGGCTGAAGCAGGATGGGGATTTTGCCCGCATGTTTCAGAGCCAGATGCAGGGGAAGGAGCCCCTGGCCATCATTGCGGCCGACAAAGACAGCCGCCATGGCCGGCTCATTGAGGTCATTGACCTCCTGAAAAGCCTCCAGGTGAAGCGCATCGGCATTGAGGTGGAACAGAAGTAGGCATGCGGGACGCGTTTTTCCCAGGGGATTCGGCCAGGGGCCCCGCCGTATGGCTGGCGGCCATCCTGACCTCTCTGACGTTGCATAGCGTTCTCCTGGCGGCGGCTTGCTGGTGGAAAAGTCCGGCTAGGCCCAAGCCCAAACGGATAGTGCCCATTGAGGCCATCACCCTTACCGGTGCCGGTCTGTATCCGGGAGGAGGTGGAAGTCCGGGGCCGGCAGCCAAGCAGGTTAAGTCTGGCCCTGAGAAAAGGCGGCCCAAGGTATCGCTGGCTCACACCAAGGCGGTTCCCCGGAAAAAGACCTTATCCCGGCGGAAGTCCAGGCCCAGAAAACGCCAAACCAGAGTCACCCCGCCACAGGACCTGCCGCTCCCTCCGACCCTGGTTCTGCCCCGGCCGGCTTCCGCTGGCAGGGCTTCTCCTTCTTCAGCTCTTTTCGGAAGCTCCGCCGCCGCATCGGCAATAACTTGCAGTTCACCGGGGCAAGGAAGAGGCAAAGGCACCGGCGCCGGCGGGGGGGCAGGTTCAGGCATCGGCCGGGGGCAGGGACGGGGCCGGGGGCCGGGGGCCGGCGGCTCCCTGCTCAAGCACTACCTGAGTCAAATACGCTTTCTGCTGGAGCAAAACAAGTACTACCCGCGGCAGGCCCGGCGGCTGCATCAGGAGGGGGTGGCGGTGCTGCAGTTCACCCTCAACTCCGCCGGACAGGTGCAAGGGGTGCGGGTCAGCCGCTCCTCCGGCCATAAGCTTCTGGATCAGGCGGCCCTAAAGACGCTTAGCCGGGTAGGCCGCTTCCCTTCTTTCCCACCGGCCCTGAACCGGAAGCAGTTGACGGTGGAAATTCCCTTGGACTACCGATTGGAATAGGTTTTACAGGGAGGTTTTGGTTTTTTTTATGGGAAAGCCCTTGGCTTTGCAGCCCCGCGGGCCTCAGGTTCTCAAGGTAGGTTCAAACCGCCTTTCCAGGCCGAAGCCGATGAGGGCCAGACTTATCAGGGTCAGGCCCAAAGCCAGGGCCGGGGGGAGGAGCCACCGCACCCAGAGGTCACCCAGGGCCATGAACTTCATCCCATACTGGAGCATCATGCCCCAGCTTTTATGCTGCGGGTCAGCCAAGCCCAGGAAGGCCAGGGAAGACTCCAGCAAGACGGCCCGCCGGGTCAGGACTAGGAAGTTCAGGATTATCAGATGATAGAGCCCCGGCAGAAAATGCCGCCGGACCAGATAGGGGCCGGAGGCCCCCATGGCCACCGCAGCCTCCACGTAAAGTTCGCTGCGGAGCTCCAGGGCTTGGGCCCGGAAAATCCGAGCCCCGCCCGCCCAGGAGAACAGGCTTAAGGCCAGGATCAAGACCGATACCTTAGGGGGCACAAAGGCCACCAGCAGCATCACCAGCAGCAAAGGCGGAATCGTCAGCCAAGCGTCCACCAGCCGCATAAGGACAAAGTCAAACCTGCCCCCCTTCAGGACGCTGCTCAAGGCCACCATCAGACTCACCAGGGTGCCCACCAGCCCCACAGCAAAACCGATGCCCAGGGAGGTGCGGGCTCCATAGATGAGCTCGCTTAACAGGTCCTGGCCCACATCATTGGTGCCCAGGGGGTGGGCCCAGGAGGGCGGGGCCAAGGGCCGGCCCACATACTCCCAGGGACTGCAGGGGTAAACCCAGGGTCCCAGCAGGGCCAAGAGCACAATCACCGCCAAAATGGAAAACCCAATTATTACCCCAGGGTAACGGCGGCGGAACCGGCCGTCGGGGTAGTTCGGGTTCCTGCGGTGCTGCAAGACTGCCTCCCTGTCAAGTCTGGTTCCGAACCCGGGGGTCGGCCAGACGATAGCCCCACTCGGCCAGGGCATTTCCGGCCAGAACCGCCAGAATACTTACCAGGAGAAGACCCTGGATGAGGGGATAATCCCGCTTCACAAGAGCGTGAAACAGCAATTGCCCTGCGCCGGGATAGGCGAAGATCACTTCCACCGGGATGGCCCCGCCCAGGAGCATCCCGAAGCGGAGGCCCAGGCGGGTAATAAGGGGCAGGAGGGCGTTGCGCGCCTGGTAGCGGTATTTAATTCGGGCTTCCCCCAGCCCCCGGGCCCGGGCCGTCACCACAAAGGGGGCGTTAATGACTTTGAGCATGCCGGCCCTCACCAGCAGGGCCACCGCGGGCAGCTCGCCCAGCATCAGGGTCAGAAGCGGCAGGACCATATGCCAGAGCATTCCGGCTCCGAAAGCGCCGGAGCTGCTGCGGGTGGCAGCCACCTCCAGGGCCCCGAAAAAGGGAAAGAGACCGAGCTTCAGGCTGAACAACATCAACAGGCCCATGCCCAGCAGAAACCCCGGCAAGGACTCCAGCAGCAGGGCGAGGCCCAGAGCTGCCCTGGCCCAGACCCGCTCCCGCTGCCGGGCCAACTCCACCCCCAAAATCACCCCCAAACCCGTGCTCAGAAGAAAACTCAGGCCGCACAGCAGGATGGTCCAAAAAAGAGGCGGGCCGATGATCTTAACCACCGGGGCCTGGTAGTAAAAAGAATACCCCAGGTCTCCTTGGAGCAGGCTGGCTAGATAATGGATGAACTGCTGGGGCAGGGGCTGATCCAGGGCATAGCGCCGCTCCAGTTCCTGGCGGAATTCCGGAGTAAGAACCAGTTCCTGCTCTCCCACAAAAGCGGTAAGCGGCTCCCCCGGCAGGAGACGGGGGAGCGTGAAGTTGAGCCCCAAAATGAAGGCCAGCACCAGCAGATATCCGGCAACTCTACTCATGGGCGAGACGACGAATAGCCGGGCAACAGGGCCAGCTTGTTGAAGTAAAGCGGAATGCCTTTGGCGATGCCTCCCCGGGTGAAAAACCAGGGCACTCGGCCATCATGGGCCAGGTAGAAAGTGGGATAATAAAGGGGCAGGGCGGGCAGCTCCTGAGCCAGAAGCTCCTGCGCCCGGGCCACCAGTTGCCGGCGCTTGGCCCCATCCAGGGTATAAAGCTGCTCGGTCAACACCCGGGTCAGCTCCGCCGACGGCTGATAGCCCCCTAGAAACTCCGCGGCAAAGGCTCCCAGGGTGAGGTCATTGAGCACCTTGGGATCGCCCCCCAGGCCGCCATGCCCCGACAGGGCCAAGTCAAAGTTCAGGGATTTCACCCGGTGGTCCAGGACCGTGTAATCCACCTGCCGCACCTGGAGGGCCAAGCCGATTTCCTGAAAAGCCTGCTTCAGATATTCAGCCACCCGGGCGTAAGCTGGAGCGGTGAGCAGCTCCAGGTTCAGGATTTGGCCGTCCTTCTGCCATCCCCGGGAAGTCAGCCGGTATCCCAGGGAAGTCAGCAGTTGCTTGGCCGCCCCCCTGTCAAAGGGATAGGTGGTCGCGGGAGCATGGTACCAGGGGCTGTCAGGGGGCAGAAGGCCCGGCGAGGCTGGCTGGCCGTAGCCCCGCAAGGTCTGGGACACCAGCTCTTGAAGGTTGAGGGCATGGGCCAAGGCCCGGCGGAAGGCCAACCGGCGCATGGGGAATCTCTGGTGATTGAACAGCAGCTTGAGGCAGAAGAAATGAGGCTGGGATAAAACCGTATAACCCAGCTTTTTGAGCTCCGGGGCGGCATCCGGAGGGATAGCCGCCGCCTG
>JAFDHU010000176.1 GCA_019308625.1 Deltaproteobacteria bacterium | reverse complement strand
CGGGTTATCGGCCCAATCTCTGGACTATTTTGTAAACCAACTCAAACAGGCGGGGATCACCAGCCAGGAGGCCATGGTCGCAATTACCAAATTTCTGACCACCGGCCTGCCCCTGGACAAGGTCAGGGAGCTGGCCACCCGGGCCCGGGATATTGCGGTTATAGCTGGCATTGACACCTCGGAGGCCTTCAGTCGCCTGATACACGGAATAATCAGTGGCCAGACGGAAGTCTTGCGGAACCTGATGGTTCCCATCACCACCCTGGAGTCTGCCTGGAAGCGGTATGCGGCCGAAGTCGGCAAGACGGCGGGGGAGATAACCGGAGCGGAACGGTCCATAGCGAACCTAAACGAAGTTTTAAGGCTGACCACCGGGTTTGCCGGGGCTGCGGCGGCGGCGGACGCCACCGTGGGGAAACAAATGGCCTCCATGAAGCGCTATGCCCAGGAGGCCAAAAACGCGCTCTGGGCCCTTTTTCAGCCTGCCATGCTGGCCGCGGTTCAGGCCATGTCCCAGGGCTGGAAGGACCTGGAGAAATGGGCCAAGGCAAACCAGGAGACCCTGGCTGAATACGGCCGGGCCCTGGGCGAGTTTATCGTCTGGATGGCCAAGGGAATCCGGACCGTCATCCAGTTCAGCGGGGAAATCAAGACCTTGATCAAGCTGATGCTAGAGTTGTGGGCGGCTTCCAAGGCGGCTGCGGGGATCATGGCGATTGCCGCCGCCCTGAGCAAAGCCTCAGCCCAGGGGAGAGTCCTGATGGGGGTGCTCCTCGCCCTCAAGAATCTTATCGGTTCTCCCTGGAAACTGGTCATCACCATCTCTCTGGTGGGGGTTTATGAAGGCATAAAGAAGATTGACCAGATGGTGAAGGAGAGGCCCTCAATCGGGGACTCCATGTTGCTGGGGGAGGCGTGGGGTCTTCTGACTGAAAAACAGCGGGCCGAACTGGAAAAGACAAACGCCGAGATTGCGGCCCTACGGAAGGCCGAGGCGGAAAAGGCGAAAAAGGAAACCAAACCCCCCGTCAAATCTCCCGAGGAAATAGCCCGCCAAGCGATGGAGGAGGCCTATAAGGCTTATCAAGAGACCTTAAAAAGTGCCATGGGCGATTTGGGTCCAGGCAAAGCCGCAGAAGGCAAGGGGGCAGCCAAGAAAACATCCGAGGATATTCTGCGCTACCTTACCGGCTACCTGGAGGCCAAGCGGCGGTTGGAGTTGCAGGAGGCGGAGGAGTCCTATCAGACCTTTAAGGGGGTGCAGAAGAAAAAGCGATCAGAGTTGGAACTTTGGTTGAATGAGGGCAAGATTACCGGTCAAGAGTATTATGCGGCGCTCAGAGCCATGGCCGAGGAAGAGGCAGCCGCGGCCATCAGACTCGCCGAGGCCAAGATCGCCAAAGAGAAGGAGGCTTATGAATGGGCCCGGAAGGAAATTGAGGAAAAGGCCAAGAAGGGGGAGATCAGCCCCGAAGCCCAGGACTTGGCCCTGAAGAAACTGGCCGCGGGGCACGCCCTGCGCCTCAAGGAGCTGGAAGGGGAGGCTTTGCGGGAAAAGATCAGCCTGGAGCGGGAACACCTTGACCTATTGCGACAGAAATACGACAACCGCCAGCGCATAGCCGACATCATGGCCTCGAGTCGGGAGGAGGCGGCCCTGGGGCCCGTGGCCGAGCGCGAGGCGGAGATCAACCGGCTCCTCCGGGAGCGCTGCAACCTGAAAGAAGAATTGATCCGCTTGGGCGGCGAATCCCTGGTTCCCGAGTTTGACCGGCTCACCAGAGAGATTGAGATCAACAAGCGCTTCGGGGATCAGATCAGCGCCTACACCAATCTCATCTCCGGTTTCTTCGGGGACCTGACGGATGCCATCCTGGATGGTGAGGAGAACCTCAGAAATTCCCTGAATCAGTTCTTCAAATCCCTGCTCGAACAGGCCCTGGAACCCGCCATGGAGCAGTTGACAAAGTGGCTCACCAAATTTTTTAAGCAGATGGTCGGCAACCTGGGCGGGGTCATCATGAACAGCCTTATGGCTGTTATTGGTCTGGTGGGGATCCTTCTGACCGGCGGCGGTGGGACTGCCACCTGGAGTCCGGCTGGAGTGGAAAAGGGGGTGGCTGCCCATAAGGCGGTCAGAGGCATTATCGCTGGCGAGACTTCAATACCTATTGCCCAGGTGTCGGAAAGCCTGGCAGAAGCGGTAGCCCCCCACCTTCAGGTGCTCCGGCAGATTGAGGCCAATACCAGGGGCGGGCTGGGGGGCAATATCAATGTCCGGGTTTTGGTGGAAGGCGTCAAGGAAACCGTCAAGGAAGCTATTGAAACATACTTCCGGGAGTATCTGGTCATGGGGGCTGAGGCATGATTGACAGCTCTTTAGTTTTCGGTTTTCTGGGCGGGGCGGATCGGTTTGACTGCCTGCTTACCCTGGCGGCAGATGAACTGGCTGCTATGCCGGAAGGGAAAATCATCTTTCCAGTCATGCGCCAGGTTGGACTGGAAGTCAAGTTTAACTCCCCCAGGGAGATGGTGGACGCCATCCTGGACCGGTTCCATGAACTGAGACTCTGGGACTATGAGCTTCGCCGGGTAAACGGCACCTGCCAGGTTTATGACCCGGTGAGCGGCCACCTGCTGGAAGAGACGGCTGACCTTGAGATTGTGAAGCGGAAATACGGCAATGCCTTGAAGGAGGTTTAAATGGCTTTTCCATACAGCCTGACCAATGCGGTGAATGGCGTCACCGAGATTGACGCCGGTCACCTGAACAACCTGGAAGGCTATGTCGGGATAGTAAACTCTACTGACCCTGATTCCTTGTCTTACAAACTTACCAATGCGAACCAGGTGGATCCCGGCCACAAGCATACGCATGCGGCCCTGGACGCCAGCATGGGAATAGATGGGGACATACTTCATAAGGCTTCCGGGGCTTGGGGACCGAGAAGCTCTGACGCCGCCGGTCTGGTGGACAAGAGCACGAACCAGACCGTAGCCGGGGTGAAGACTTTCTCGGAAATTCCGGTTCTCCCGGCCTCTGACCCCACCACCGATAACCAGGCCGCCCGGAAAGCCTATGTAGATGCCCAACGGGACACCAGGGTTGCTAAGGCGGGCGACACCATGAGTGGGCCCCTGGTGCTCCCGGGAGACCCGACTGCGGATCTCCAGGCCGCCACCAAGCAGTATGTGGACAATGGCCTGGCGGCCAAGCTGGACATCTCCACTTATCAGGACCCGAATTCCCTGGATCCCGGCCACAAACACAGCAAGCTCTATGCTTCCGATGGCAGCCCGGCGGCGGTAACGGTGGATGGAAATGACAAAATCGGTTTTTTAACAGATTCGCCACAATGTCAAATGCATCTGCTGGTTTCCGGCACGGCTGGCACTCCAAGCATAGAAGGAGTTCAGAAGGCGATTTTCCAGAGCACTGGTGGCGACGGCTATCAATGCCATATTGGGGTAATTTCCGGGAAAAGTGCCAAGGCCGGCATAACTTTTGGTGACACCGATGATGCTGATATTGGGAAGGTATATTATGATCATAATAATGAATTGATGGCATTCACCGTCAATGCCGTTGACCAGGTGATAATAGACGCAAACGGCAATGTCGGCCTGGGGACGACAAATTTTGGGGCCAATGCTGCCAAAGTGCTGGGTTTGAAAAACGGCATGGCCCCTACCACTTCCCCGTCTGACATGTTCCAGATGTGGTCGGCGGACCAGGCGGCAGGCAATGCCTGCCCGCATTTCCGCACTGAGAACGGGGCGGTGCTGAAGCTCTACCAACAGGCGAATATCAATGACCCCAGCGGCGGCTCGACGGTGGATGCCGAAGCACGAGCGGCGATAAACAGTATCCTGGATCTGTTGGAAAACCTTGGCCTGATGGCCGCGTAAGAGGAAATTATGGCTTTGCAGAAAGAATTTCAGGCAGCTTTTGGGGACAGCTTCCCGGAAGCCTACCATCGCATTGCGAGCGTCAACTATGTGCGAACCGAGCCGTCGGCTCAGGAAATCAAAATAACTGTTTACATAAATGAAAAGGCCCGACGAG
>JAFDHU010000175.1 GCA_019308625.1 Deltaproteobacteria bacterium | reverse complement strand
GGGGATGGGTTTGACTGCGGCCCGGAGGATGATGTCGTCGCCGTTGGAGATACCTGCCAGGATGCCGCCGGCGTGGTTGGAGGCAAAGCCGGATGGCAGGATGGGGTCGTTGTGCTGGCTTCCCAGCATGCGGGCCGCCGCGAAGCCGGCGCCGATTTCCACGCCCTTGACCGCGCCCACGGACATGACGGCATAAGCCAAGGCCGCGTCCAGCTTGTCAAACACCGGCTCCCCCAGGCCGGCGGGGCAGTTTTGCACCCGCACCTCCACGATGCCTCCCAAGGAATCGCCCTGTTTTCTATGCCTCCCAAGGAATCGCCCTGTTTTCTTACCTCCTGAACCCGCTGTTCCATGGCCTCCACCACTTCCGGGTCCGGGCAGCAGAAGGGGTTGTCCCAGATGACGGCGACATCCACCTTTTGGGCCCGGATACCGCCCAGCTCCAGGGTATAGGCCGTCACCCGGATGTCGTCCCGGTCCAGGACCTTTTGGGCCACCGCCCCGGCCGCCACCCGGGCGGCGGTTTCCCGGGCCGAGGCCCGGCCGCCGCCCCGGTAATCCCGGATGCCGTACTTGGCCTGGTAGGTGAAGTCGCCGTGGCCGGGGCGGAAGACCTGCCGGAGTTCGTCATAATCCCGGCTGCGGACATCCCGGTTGTAAATGATCAGGCTGATGGGCGTGCCGGTGGTCAGGCCTTCGAACACTCCGGAGAGAATTTCCACCTGATCCGGCTCCCGGCGGGGAGTGGCGTGGGGCTGCATTCCGGGACGGCGCCGGGCCAGCTCCGCCTCAATGTCCGCGGCAGTGAGGGGCAGGCGGGGCGGACAGCCGTCAATGACCGCACCGATGGCGGGCCCGTGGGACTCCCCCCAGGTGGTGACCCGAAAAATCCGGCCGAAAGCAGACCGCTGGTGTCAATCACCACCTGGGCGGCCTGGCGGTACAGGGGCTCCCGCTGAGTCAGCACTTGCTCCACCTCCGCCAGGGTGTCGGCGCCCGTCAGGCTGGGGCGGAACTCCCCGGTGGTTCGGTCCTGCCTAAGCCGCTCCCTGATGACCGCGGGAGGGGCTTTGAGCCAGATGATAATCCCGTTTTCCCTCAGGACCTGTACATTTTCCGGGTCCAGCACTACCCCGCCGCCAGTGGCCAGCACCCGGCCCTGCTCCCGACCGAAGCGGTGGACCAGTTCCTTTTCCCGGCGGCGGAACTCTTCCCAGCCGTGCTTGGCCACCATCTCGGCTATGGAGCAACCGGCTTCGGCCACCAGGACTTCGTCCAGGTCCACCAGGGGCCGGGAAAGGGCCCGGGCCAAAGCCTCCCCCACCGCAGTCTTGCCGGTGGCCCGATAGCCGATGAGAACCAGGTTGGGTTCAGCCACAAGCGGGACCTTGCTTGGCGGAGCGGCGGCCTGTCCCCGCCGCCGACTCCAAATTCCTAATAGTGACAAACGGTTGGCCTAAAGTTTACAAAAAAGCGGGTCAAAAGGCCGCCCAGGGCCACTCCCAGAAGAGTGGCCAGGCAAAGGGCCAGAGAGGCTCCCAGAAACACTGCCACCGGGGCTCGGGTGTCCGCAGTCATGGTGAGAGCGGCGAGCTGGGTCTTGTCGCCCATTTCCGCCAGGAAAATGGTGCCAAAGGTGAGCCAGAATATCTGCCAGTTCATACAGGGGTCTCCGATAAAAGACTGCGCTGACCAGCGAAAGCCGAGAAGCCGGAGGGCCGCTGCTTCAAGGGAACAGGGCTTGGCGGCTCGGCACGGACACAACCTCCGGCAGGTAGTATGAGGCCCCCTCCCGGGCGGCGTCAATTTTGGGGGCGTCCTTTCGCCCCATCACCAGTTGGCGGGCTTTGCGGACGATGTCCCTTACTTCGGTGTCGCTGCGCCCCGGGTCGTGGTGGGTGAGAAGCAGCCGTTTGACCCCCGCCTCCGCCGCCAGGCGTACCGCCTCTTCATAAGTGGAGTGGCCCCAGCCCCGATGCTCCGGCATTTCTTCCGGCAGATACTGGGCGTCGTGAATCAGGAGGTCGCAGTTTCTGGCAAACTCCACAAAATCGCCGAAAGGCCGCCCCCCCTCCTGGCCCAGTTCGTTGTCCGTGATAAACACCAGGGTATGGTCTCCTTCCCGGAGGCGGAACCCAAGACAGCCCTGGGGATGGTTGACGGACAGGGCCTCGATGTGGACGTCCTCCAACACCAGGGGCCCCCGGGCCACCCGGTTGATGAAGGTAATCTGGGCCTTGAGCTGGTCAAAGGCCACGGGAAAAAAGCCGTCCCCCGTACGGTCGTCAAAAACCCGGGACAAGGCTTGAAAGGCTAAGGGCCAGCCGTCAATGAGAATTTCCGTATCCTCCCAGTAAATGGGATCAAAAAAGGGGAGGCCCAGCAGGTGGTCCCAGTGGTTATGGGTAAGGAGGAGGTGAAACCGGACGGAGGCCCCTTGGGCCTTGAGATGGTTGCCCAGATTCCGGATGCCGGTGCCGGCGTCAATAACGATGCGCCGGCCGGATTGCAGAAGGATTTCCACACAAGTGGTGTTGCCGCCGAATTCCAGGGTGTGGGGTCCGGGAGCGGGAACTGATCCCCGGGTACCCCATAACCGGATCTCCATTCTAAAAGCTCCCTTAAAGTGGAGACAGTGAGCACCAGTCTTGCGGAGAAAGGGGAAAATTGCAACCCCTGCCCCTGGAAAAAACTTGTATAACTGCCTCAGCCTGAAAACATTATAAAGGGTCCCCCAGGGACAGGGGAACCTTTTTTGCCTCCAAAAAGGCGTCAGCCAGACCAAAGCAGCCGGTGAGCATCATGTCGCCGTAAGGCGTGGCAAAGATTGCTCCCGCCCAGGACTCAGCCCGGCGCCGCTGGGGCCCGGTGAACACGGCGAACTCAAAGGGCTCCCCGGGCGGATAGTCCGGAGCATAGGCGCAGCCGTGCCCGTCGTCGGCGAACACCTCCTCATTGGTCAGCTCCCTCCGCTGAAAGCGCCGCAGGTGGTCGCACAATTTCTCCGGACTCAGGAGCCTGGTGTGATGCTCATACACTCCCCAAAGCCGGTCGCCCTGGATCAGGGCGGCGAAGGTATGGGCGTTCCCCAGATTGACCACGGTCAGGCCCCGGTCCCGGTGTTTCCGGGCCTGAGGGTCCAGTAGCGCGCCCCGCACGCCGGCGGTGCAGGTGTCCATGAGCAGCACCCCGGGCAGTGTCTGGGCCACGGCCTGCATGCGGGTGAGATAGGCCGGGGGCTCAAAGTAGGCCAAGTCGGCCAGCCGGCCCTCTTGGGCCAGCACCCTTTCCCAATGCTCAAAGCGGAAGCGCCGGTTGCTGCCGGCGGGATTAAAGCCGTGGTCCTGCACCGCCACTGCGAAATGCCGGGGGAAGGGAATCTCAAACGCGGTACACAGATTGCCCAGGGCCTCCAGGTCAATATCCCCCAGTACGATGGGCTCGGCCTCCGGCGGTGCCGCGTCCACCAGCTCCACGCCCCAGCACCGGACGGTATCCAGATTGTCATGCAGGGTCAGGGCTACCTCCGGACGGGCATAAACTTTGAGCCCTCGGGACAGGTGGCGGCGTACCGCCTGACTCACCGGGCCGCCTCCCATGAGACGGCCGGTGAGGAAGATGGCCGCTCCCCGGATGGTGCAGTGCTGAATACGCCGGGCGGCGATGCGGGTGGGAGCCGGCAGCACCATTTTTACCGCGTTCTCCACCGTCTGCCCGGGTTGCCAGAGGAGAAGGTCCTGGGTGCCGCCGCCTATATCCAGGGCCAGCAAAGGTCCGTCAAGCATGGTGTTCATCCCATTCCACTAGGGCGGCGAGCGCCGCCTGCGCCGCGGCCTCCCGGGCTTGACGCAGCCGGGGAGACCGTTGCCCGGGACGCCAACGCCCCCCGAACAGCTCATCGGATACAGCCAAAAGCGCCGCCACCGCCACTCCCCGGAAGGACCCCACAGCCAACAGGGCCGCCAGCTCCAAATCCACCGCCAGGAGATCCAATTGCTGACAGTGCCGCACCAATTCCACGGTCTCCCGGTAATAGGCGTCAGTGGTCCAGACCATGCCGGCCTGCCAGGCAATTTCCCCTTCTAGACTCTGTACTAAAAATTTTTCCAGGCTGGCATACAATCCGGGGTGAGGCGCCAACTGGCTGCCGGTCAGACAATAATGGGGTGAGGTGCCGTCGCCTCCCACCGCGCCCCGGGGCAGCACCAGAGAACCCACCGGCACAGAGGGCTGCAAGGAACCACACCACCCCAGAACCACCACCGCCCGGGCCCCCAGGGCAATGAGCTTCTCCAACACCATGGCCGCGAACGGAGCCCCCAAGACCGGCCCGGCCAGAGTCAAGGGCCGATTCTGCCAGACCCCGGAACGCACACCACACCCCCACACCTGACGCGGGGGCTGCTTGGCCCCCATTAGACGACTCACAAGCTGAAAGTCCGGCCGGGTGCAGGCCAATACCACCCGACCTGCCACCGCCTCCTCCCCCGTCTCGCGCACCGGATTGATGAGGGCCGGGGCTGCTGAGGGGAGGGCCCCCCTCAGACTCCCCTCCCCACCCCCATTATGGGGTTGGGGGAGGGGGTCGGGGGGAGGGGGCAGGGAGCTGGGCTCCCTGGCCCCCTCCCCCTGAAATTTCTCCTGCCTCATACCGCTTTCCGGGAATTTTTTACTTTCCATATGAAGTAGGCGGCGGCGGCCAGGAGGCCGGCCAGTACCAGGGCGTCCAGGAAGTGGGTGTATTCCTGAATAAGGCGCCAGTTTTCCTTGAGGCGGACGCCGCAGTAGGCCAGGAAGCCGTTCCACATGGTGGCCCCGATAAGGGTGAAGGTGATGAAAGGGGCCAGGGGCATCCGGGCGGTGCCGGCGGGAACGGAGATGAGGTGACGGACCACCGGGATAAAGCGGGCAATGAAGATGGTTTTGCCGCCGTGGCGGTTAAAGAATTTTTTGGTCCATTCCAGGTGGTGCGGGTTTAAGAGCAGGTAGCGGCCGTAGCGCAGCACCACCGGCTCCCCCAGCACCCCCATACCGTAGGAGAGGAGGGAGCCGCTGATGGAGCCCAGGCTGCTGGCCACCATCACCCACACCGGGTCAAAGTGGCCGGTGAAAATCAGGAACCCGGCAAAGGGCATCACCAGTTCGCTGGGCACCGGGGCAATCATGCTCTCCAGGGCCATGAGCACAAAGACCCCGATGTAGCTGCATTTCTGGATGAACAGCGTGTTGTAAGCGCAGAGGGTTTCGGTCAGGCCCATGCGAACTCAGCTTTCCCCCAGTTCCCGCTCTCTGAGTTCCTGCTCCACCTGATGTTGCAGGCGTTCCAGGCCGGGGCTTAGGTGCACTGGGTAGGCCGGAGGCCCTTCCAGGGCTTTGTATTGGGCGGGCAGTAGGGCGAATTGGGCAGCAAAGTATTCCCGGCAGGTTTTCAGGTCGGGCAGGTCTTTTACGACGCGCCCCTGGTCCATCACTTTTTCCAGGAGCGGCCGACCTTGAGGGAGTTCCTCGTCCCGCAGGGCAATGGTGTCATGGGACATCCGGC
>JAFDHU010000174.1 GCA_019308625.1 Deltaproteobacteria bacterium | reverse complement strand
CTCCTGACTGCCCCGGATATATTCCCCGGATTTGAGCCGCAGGCGATAGGCCAAGCGGACGAATTTGTCCTGGGCGATTACCTCCATTTATATCTCCTGATAAAGAACATGGTATAATAATCCAATAATAGGTTGGTCCTGTCAAGCTGACATGATTCGCAAGGCCAAAATCAACGAGGTGCCGGAAATCCGCCAGATGCTGGCAGACTTTGCCAAAAGGGGCGAGGTCCTGCCCCGCACCCTGGCCGATCTTTACAGCCAATTGCGAGATTACTGGGTCTATCGGGAGAAGGAGGGCCCTCTCATCGGAGTGGTTGCCCTCCACATCTCCTGGGAGGGCTTGGCCGAAATCCGTTCCCTGGCAGTAAGAGCTGAATATCAAGGGAGGGGCATCGGCTCCCGGCTGGTGCGCAGTTGCCTGGAAGAGGCCCGGCAGCTGGGTGTTAAACGGGTCTTTGTGCTCACCGCCAATACCAGGTTTTTTGAGCGCTTCGGCTTCCAGTTATTTCCACGGGAGGCGCTTCCTCTCATCGTGTGGGCCGATTGTGTAGACTGTGTGAAGTTTCCGGACTGCGATGAGGTGCCTATGATCCTGGATTTGTAACCGGAATTCGCCTTGACATTTTCACCACCGCATTTTAGTTTAAAAAGAGAGATGGAGGCGCCGAAAAGTTATTATGCGGGAATTAATGGCGCCGGGCTGTGCACCTTAATGCTTTATTCGGTATTTATAGTCCGGTAAAGCCCAAGCTTTATCGGTTTTTTTATTGGCCGCCGGGTTTCCGGATATTGGGAAGCGGCGGCAGGTGGGAAAAGGTTCTATGTTTGATTTTGTCTTAAAGAAAATCTTCGGCAGCAAAAACGAGCGGGAGCTCCGGCGCCTGGCTCCCCTGGTGGACCGCATCAACTCCCTGGAGCCGGAAATGCAGCGTCTTTCGGACGCCGAATTGCGGGCCAAAACGGGGGAATTCAAGGAGCGCCTGGAGCGCGGCGAAACCCTGGATGAGCTCCTGCCCGAGGCCTTTGCTGTGGCCCGGGAGGCCGCCCTCCGGACCATCGGCCTGCGTCCCTTTGATGTCCAGCTCATCGGGGCCATCGTGCTCCACCAGGGCAAAATCGCCGAAATGAAAACCGGTGAAGGCAAAACCCTGGTGGCCGTGCTGCCCGCCTATCTCAACGCCTTAACCGGCGAAGGCGTGCACATCGTTACCGTGAACGACTACCTGGCCAAGCGGGACACCGCCTGGATGGGGCCGATTTACCAGTTCCTAGGCCTCACCGTGGGCACCATCGTCCACGGCTTAAGCGATGAGGAGCGGCGCCAAGCCTACCTGGCCGATGTCACCTACGGCACCAACAACGAGTTCGGCTTTGACTACCTTCGGGATAACATGAAATTCTCCCTGGAGGAGATGGTGCAGCGGGAGTTCAACTACGCCATTGTGGACGAAGTGGATTCCATCCTCATTGACGAAGCCCGGACTCCCTTAATTATTTCCGGCCCGGCCGAAGAATCCACCGACCTTTACTACATTCTCAACCGTGTCGCCCTGCAGTTGAAGAAGGACCGGGATTACACCGTGGACGAGAAGGCCAGAAGCGTGCTCATCACCGAAGAGGGCGTGGCCCGGGCCGAAAAGCTCCTCAATATTGACAACCTTTACGACCCCCGGCACATAGAGGTGCTGCACCACCTGAACCAGGCCTTAAAAGCCCACAACCTGTTCCATCGGGACGATGACTACATCGTCAAGGACGGCCAGGTCATTATCGTGGACGAGTTTACCGGCCGCCTCATGCCCGGCCGGCGCTACTCCGATGGCCTGCACCAAGCTCTGGAGGCCAAGGAAGGGGTGCACATTGAAAGCGAAAACCAGACTCTGGCCACCATTACCTTCCAGAACTATTTCCGCATGTACAAAAAGCTGGCAGGCATGACCGGCACCGCGGACACCGAAGCCGAGGAATTCAAAAAGATCTATAACCTGGATGTGGTAGTCATCCCCACCCACAAGCCTATGATCCGGGTGGACCATCCAGATGTCATCTACAAGAGCGAAGCCGAGAAGTTTCGGGCGGTGGTGGAGGAAATCAAGGAATGCCACCGGCGGGGCCAGCCGGTGCTGGTGGGCACCACCTCCATCGAAAAATCCGAATACTTAAGCCGCCTCCTGAAAAGGGAGGGCATCAAGCATGAAGTCTTAAACGCCAAGCACCACGAAAAAGAGGCGGAAATTGTGGCTAAGGCCGGTCAGTTGGGCACCGTCACCATCGCCACCAACATGGCCGGCCGGGGCACCGACATCGTGCTGGGCGAAGGCGTGGTGGAGCGGGGCGGCCTGCACATCATCGGCACCGAGCGCCACGAGGCCCGGCGCATTGACAATCAGCTCCGGGGCCGGGCCGGCCGCCAGGGCGACCCGGGCTCCTCCCGCTTCTACCTGTCCCTGGAGGATGACCTCCTGCGCATCTTCGGCTCTGACCGCATCAAAGGGCTCATGGGCAAGCTGGGCATGGACGAGGGCCAGCCCATTGAGGCCCGCATGGTCTCCAATGCCATTGAGAAGGCCCAAAGGCGGGTGGAAAGCCACAACTTTGAAATCCGCAAGCACCTCCTGGAATATGACAACGTCATGAACAAGCAGCGGGAGGTGATTTACGCCCAGCGCCGGCAGATCCTCAAGGGCGACAGCCTGGAAGAAGACTTCCTGGATATGGCCGCCGAGCTGGTAGAAGACCTGGTGGAGGAATACACCGGCGGCCGCACTGTGGAGGAATGGGACCTGAAAGGCCTGGAAGATGCCTTCTTAAGGCAGTTCGGCTTCCGCCCGCCCTTCATCCGGGAGGCCGACGGCGACCTGGTGGAATACCTGACCGAGAAAGTCAAGGAACGCTACGAAGCCCGGAAGGCCGAAATCGGCCCGGAGCTCTTCGCCCACCTGCAACAGATGGTGATGCTCCAGATTGTGGACAACCACTGGAAAGACCATCTGCTCAGCATGGACCACCTGCGGGACGGCATTGGTCTCAGGGGCTACGCCCAGGTGGATCCCCTGCGGGAGTATCAGCGGGAAGGCTATGACATGTTCATGGACCTGATTCACCGCATCAAGGCTGACACGGTGGCCACCATGTTTCACCTGCAGGTCAGGCCCCATCAGGAAGTCCAGGAGGCCAGGTCCGCTCCCCGGCAAATGTTCTTCAGCCACGGAGACGGCGATAACCCGGCTCCGGTGAAGCGCAAGCAGCGCAAGGTGGGCCGTAACGCCCCCTGCCCCTGCGGCAGCGGCAAGAAATACAAAAAGTGCTGCGGCAAATAAGGCGGGTTTTAGGGGAGAAAACCCGCAAGCCCTCTCCGGTCCAGCCCGTCACCCTGGAGGCCACGCAATGATAGTGCCAGGATTCAAAGCCGCCGGGGCGGCGGCCGGCATCAAAAAGCAGGGCGGTCTGGATGTGGCCCTGATTGTGGCGGAGGAGCCCGCGGCCGCCGCGGGGGTATTCACCAGAAACCGGATCAAGGCCGCACCGGTGCTGGTCTGTCGCCGGCGCCTGCGCCGGCGCCAGGCCCAGGCCATCCTCATCAACAGCGGCAACGCCAACGCCTGCACCGGGGAGGCAGGTTTGGCTGCAGCCCGGCAAACCTGCCGGGAGGCGGCCCGTCTGCTTCATCTCCAGGAATCCTTGGTCCTGCCGGCCTCTACCGGGGTCATTGGCCAGCCTTTGCCCAAGGAAAAAATCATCGCCATCCTGCCGGAGCTGGCGGCGCGCCTGCGCCCTGAAGGCCTGGAGGAGGCTGCCCGGGCCATCATGACCACCGACACCCGGCCCAAAATCGCCCATGCCCGGATGGACCTCGGCGGGGTTTCGGTTACCGTGGCCGGCATTGCCAAGGGCGCGGGCATGAGCCCCGGGGTGCTGCCGGTTTTTCTCAGAAAAGCCGTGAATCACAGCTTCAACCGCATCAGCATTGACGGGGATACTTCCACCAATGACATGGTGCTGGTGCTGGCCGGGGGTCAGGCCGGAAATGCACCCCTGGACGGCAAAGACCGCAGCTCAGAGGCCTTTCAGGAGATGCTCACAGGCGTCATGCAGGACCTGGCCAAGCAAATTGTGGCCGACGGAGAGGGAGCCACCCGGGCCACCCGGGTGTTCCGCTTGGTGGTCAAGGGCGCGGCCACACCGGCGGAGGCCAGAAAAGCCGCGGCCGTGGTGGCCACCTCGCCTCTGGTGAAAACCGCCATGGCCGGGGCGGATGTAAACTGGGGGCGGCTGATGGCGGCCCTGGGGCGCTCCGGCGCCCGGTTTGACCCAGACCGGGTGGATATCGCCTTCGGACCGCACCCAGTGGTCCAGGCCAGCCAAGGCCTGGGAGCCCAAGCCGAAGCCGCGGCCCGAGACCTTATTCTGGCCGGCTCCTTCACCATTACTATTGACCTCAACCACGGTCCGTTTTCCGACTACTACGATACCTGCGACCTCACCGCTGACTACGTCCGCATCAACGCCAGTTACCGGACTTGAAGAGTGTCGGGGGGAGGACCGGGCCAGGACCCTGCTTACCACCTTGCCCTCGCCTTGCCATTAGCAGGGTATTGAAAAACCTTATTCTGTCACCCTGAACGAAGTGAAGAGTCTAGGAGCTAATTGAAATTACTAGATTCTTCGCTTCGCTCAGAATGACAGGTTTACTTTCCGAGAGTTTTTCAAAAGCCTGTTAGGCCGCCATGGCCGGCCTGGATCGGCGAATCCGCCATTTCACTGCCTCCACTACCGGCACCAGGGTGAGGCTGAGGCCCAGGGCAATAAGCCAGTCCAGTGGTCGGAGAGGGGTGGTGTGGAACAGCTTGGCCAAGGGCGGCCACTGGATGACGACCACCATCATCAAAAAAGACAGGAGCACCGCCAAGACCAGGAAGCGGTTAGGGAACACCCCCATAGTGGCCAGGGAATGATAGTCGGAGCGGCAATTGAAGGCGTTCACCAGTTCCATCAGGACCAGGGTGAGGAACACCATAGTTCGGGCTTCCACAATCACCTGGGTCGACTCTTTGCTGGCCGGATTGGCATAAACATAAAAGGCAAACAGGGGGATAAGGACGAGGGTCTTGTAGCCGGCAATGGCCCCCAGCAGGAGATTCACCGAGCGGGTGAAAACGCCCTCCTCCGGAGGCCGCGGGGGCCGGGCCATGATGTCCGGGGCCTTGGGGTCCACCCCCAGGGCCAAGGCCGGCAGGCCGTCGGTGGTCAGATTGACCCAGAGAATCTGCAAGGCGATCAACGGCAGGGGCAGTCCCACGAAAAAGGCCCCGGTGAGTACCAGGATTTCGGCTAGGTTACAGCTCAACAGAAAAACCAGATACTTTTTGATATTGTCAAAGATAGCCCGGCCTTCCTCCACCGCGGCCACCAGGGTGGCGAAGTTGTCGTCCGCCAGAATCATGCTGGCCGTCTCCTTGGTGACTTCGGTGCCGGTCACCCCCATGGCCACGCCGATATCCGCCCTTTTTAAGGCCGGGGCGTCATTGACCCCGTCCCCGGTCATGGCCACCACCTCCCCCTGGCTTTTCAGGAGGTTGACCAGACGCAATTTGTGCTCCGGTGATACCCGGGCGAACACCGTTACCTGCTTCAGGGCCGCTGCGGCCTGGTCATCGTCCATCGCGTTGAGGTCCCGGCCGGTGAGCACCAGGTTCTTGGAGGAGGAGTCCGGGGTAAGCAGGCCCAGTTCCCGGGCGATGGCCGCCGCGGTGTCCGGGTGGTCCCCGGTCACCATAATGACCCGGATGCCGGCCTGATGGCAGCGCCGCACTGCCTCCTTGGCCTCCGGGCGGGGCGGGTCCATCAGGCCCACCAGGCCTACCCAGACCAAATCCTTTTCTTCGGAGGCTGGTACCAGTTCCGGGATGTCCGTAAGGCGCCGGTAGGCCAGCCCCAGGATCCGTAGGGCTTGTGAAGCCAGTGTATCCGCCTGAGCCAGAATCTGGACCCGTCCGGTCTCCGAAAGGGGCTCCTCCCCCTGAGCCGTGAGCGCCCGGCGACAAAAGGGAAGCAGGCTTTCCGGCGCCCCCTTGAGCAGCATCTCCAACCCCCCGGGCCCTCGGTGGATGGTGGCCATGCGCTTGCGGTCGCTGGTGAAGGGAATTTCCGCCACCCGGGGATAGTCGGCTCGCAGCTGGCCCTCTTCCAGGCCGGCCTTGCGGCCGAGAACCAGCAAGGCCCCTTCCGTGGGATCCCCCCGCACCCGCCAAGCGCCGTCTTCCTGAAGCAGGGCCGCGTCATTGCACAGCAGGGCGATGCGGGCCGCCATCGCC
>JAFDHU010000173.1 GCA_019308625.1 Deltaproteobacteria bacterium | reverse complement strand
ATCACCGGCGCGGGCGGCCTGCTGGGCCGGGAATGCACCGAGGTGCTGGGCCAAACCCATGAAATTCATGCCCTCACCTCCCGGGAGCTGGATATCACTGAGGCGGCCCAGGTGGAAGAGGCGGTGGCGGCCTTGGCGCCGGACGTCGTGCTCAACTGCGCGGCGTTCACCCAGGTGGACGCCTGCGAAAGCCAGCGGGAGCGGGCTTGGGCAGTGAACGCCGCGGGTCCCGGCTATCTGGCCCGGGCCCTGGCCCGCCGGCTCGGCCGGCTCATCCACATTTCCACCGACTATGTGTTTGACGGCGCCAAACCTCCTCCTGGGGCCTATGTGGAGGAGGACGCCACCAACCCCCTGTCCTGGTACGGCAAGACCAAGCTGGCGGGGGAGGAAGCGGTGCGGGAGCATCTGGAGGACCATGTCATCGTGCGCACCGCCTGGCTTTACGGAGCTTTCTCAATCTCCTGGTTGATCTGGCCGTGAAGCGTAAGATGCCGGAAATCCGGGTGGTCAGCGACCAGTTCGGCACCCCCACCTGGGCCCACCGGCTGGCCCGGCAACTGGCCCGCCTGGTGGAGGCGGACGTCCGGGGCCTGTTCCACGCCACTGCCGAGGGCGGGTGCAGCCGCTATGAGCTGGCGATGTTTTTTCTGGAGCAGATGGGGCTTAACTGCCGGGTTATCCCCTGCGCCAGCGAGGAATTTCCCACCCCCGCGGTGCGGCCGCAGAACTCGGTCCTGGAGAACCGCCGGCTCAAAGAGCTGGGCCTCAATCTCATGCGGCCCTGGCAGGAGGATTTGGCGGAGTTTGTGGCGAAATTCCGGGCACAATTGCTGGGGCAGTAGGGCCCGGCTTAAGGGTCCGATCCCGGGGGGCCTTGAAGCCTTAATTGCTCAGAGCCTGAAGTTGGCCGATTGATTGTCATTCTGAGGCCCCGCAGGGGCCGAAGAATCTAGACTCTTCGCCTGCGGCTCAGGGTGACAAGTGAATTCTCTTTTAGCTCATATCTATAATTAATCAAGGAGAGGCACTGAATCCCATGAAAAGCTACCGCAAAGAACTCTGGTTCCATGTCCCCGGCCGCCGGGCCTTCATCAACATCACCCCTCAGGTGGAGGCGTGTCTGCGGGAAAGCGGCATCCAGGAGGGCCTGGCCCTGGTGAACGCCATGCACATCACCGCCAGCGTGTTCATCAATGACGACGAGCGGGGCCTGCACCACGACTACGAAGTGTGGCTGGAGAAGCTGGCGCCCCATGCACCCGTCTCCCAGTACCGGCACAACGACACCGGCGAGGACAACGCTGACGCCCACCTGAAGCGCCAGATCATGGGCCGGGAGGTGGTGGTGGCGGTGACCGGCGGCCGGCTGGACTTCGGGCCCTGGGAGCAGATTTTTTACGGCGAGTTTGACGGCGGCCGCAGAAAAAGGGTGCTGGTGAAAATCATCGGGGAGTGAAGGCATAACCGGAGGGATTCCGCCGCTCTCTGCTTTAAGGAAGGGATCCGCTAGGGGGGCTCAACGGAAGACCGGAGGTCTCTCCTCCGGGGGGTGCCAAATCGTTCCCCGAATCTTGACAACCCAGAAACTGAGATTACTTGTGAAGATTGACAGGTAGGTTGTTGAAAAATTTAGTATAAATTAGAGCGTCACCCTTTTTCCTGAGGCAGGAGCAGGCCTCGGTTTTCTTTCGGTTATAATGGTATCATCCTAGGGACCCGGGGTTGTGCCGGGCAGTGATTCTCTGAGCGAGCCGGTTATCTCTCGTTTCCGGAGGGTTGGCCATGACGGGAAGCCAAGTGACAGAATCAGGTTCTGCTTATCAGCCCGGTTTGAGCCCAAAGGGGTTGTTTTCGGAACATGACCTGCAGCAGCTCCGGAGCCGGGGCGTGTCCGAGGCCCGGATTCTGGAGCAGCTCCGGTTCTTTCACCAACCTGCCTTCCAGGTAGAGCTGGCCCGGCCCTGCACCCTGGAGGACGGCATCCGGAGCATCCCGGAAAAGGAGCACGAAACCTACCTCAAGCTTCACGCCGAAGCCGCGGCGGCTGGCCGCTTCCTCAAATTTGTCCCGGCCTCCGGCGCGGCCAGCCGCATGTTTCAGGTGCCGGCCCAGTTTTTTTGCCAATGTGAGGCCATCCGACTGGAGGATCTCGCCCGCAGCGCCGGAGAAGGTGATGGGGAGGCCCGGGCCTTTCTTACCTTTTGCGACTGCCTGGAACGCTTTGCCTTTTTTGCCGATTTAAAAAGCGCGATGCGGCAGGCCGGGTTGGACCTGCACCAGCTTAAGGCCCAGGGACGCTACCGGGAAATTCTGGCATATCTGCTCACCGAAGCTGGCCTGAACTATTTGGGTCTGCCCAAGGGGTTACTGAAATTCCATGCTTACGGCTCTCACAGCCGGACGCCTCTGGAGGAGCACCTGGTGGAAGCGGCCTTCTATGTCCGGGACCAGGAAGGCCTCTGCCGCCTGCATTTCACCATTTTGCCCGAGCACGAAGAAAGGTTTCGGCAGCTGGTGAACCAAGCCGTGCCGCCCCTGGAGCAAAGCCTGGGCTGCCGGTTTGTGGTGGACTTTTCCTACCAGGACCATGCCACCGACACCATCGTGGTGGATCTGGAAAACCGGCCCTGCCGGGATGACCAGGGCCGTCTGCTCTTCTGGCCCGGCGGCCACGGGGCCCTGCTGGACAATCTCAATCGGCTGCAGGGAGACCTGGTCTATATCAAGAACATTGACAACGTGGTGCCCGACCGGCTGAAGGAGCCCACTATCCTGTGGAAAAAGCTCATGGGCGGGTATCTGGTGGCTCTTCAGGACAGGGTGCACGGCTGTCTGCGGCGCCTGGCCGACGGCGCGGCGGACGACGGCTTCCTGGATGAGGTGCAGGAATTTGCGGTGGTGGAGCTCATGCTGTCCTTTCCCGCTGACTTCCGGCAATGGTCCCGGGAGCGGCGGCGGGAGTTTCTGATTAACCGCCTGAATCGGCCCCTGCGGGTCTGCGGGGTGGTCCAAAACCAGGGAGAACCTGGCGGCGCACCTTTCTGGGTGCGGGAAAAAGACGGCTCCGCGTCTCTCCAGATCGTGGAGGCGGCCCAAGTGAATCTGGAGGACCCGGCCCAACAGGAGATCTGGCGCTCCTCCACTCATTTCAACCCCGTGGACCTGGTGGTGGGTCTTCGGGATTATCGGGGCCGGCCCTTTGACCTCCGGGAGTTTGTCAATCCCGAGGCGGTGTTCATCTCCCGCAAGTCCAGAAACGGCCGGCAGTTCAAGGTGCTGGAGCTGCCGGGCCTGTGGAACGGCTCCATGTCCCGCTGGCTTACCGTGTTTGTGGAGGTGCCCCTGATCACCTTCAACCCGGTGAAGACAGTGCTGGACCTGCTGCGCCCGGAACATCAGCCCTGAGGGGTTTTCGGGGTGAACATTGTTGGAGACTGCGAAACCTGGAAGGTCAAAGGCTGGGGTGCTGCTGGCGGTGATGCTTATGGCTGCCGTCTGGACGGCAGTACCGGCGGCCGGGGCGGCGGAGCGGTCGGAATATGGCAATCCCATAATTCCGGTGACCGTCAAGGGGGTGACGGTGCAGGCGGAGGTGGTGGCCAGCCCCGTCAAACTGTACCTGGGGCTGAGTCACCGGCCGTCGCTTGCCCCGGGCCGGGGCATGCTTTTTATCCTGCCTGCCGTGGAGATCCAGGAATTCTGCATGCGGGGCATGCTATTTCCCATTGATATCATCTGGATCGGTAAGGGGGAGGTGGTGGGCTGCGAAGCCAACGTGGCTCCCAGCGAGACCCGGGTGTTGCGCTCCCCCCGGCCGGTGCAATATGTCCTGGAAGTGCCCGCGGGCTTTTGCCACCGCCACCGTATCACCCCTGGTGACCCGGTTTCCTTCCGTCGGCCTGAGACTTCCTAAGGCCCCGGAGACCCTTGCCAAATTCACCCCGTTTTTTTATAGTCGCAGGGAATCCAAAACGATAATGCCTGACATGCTGACCGAGCTGGAGACCCAGGTGATTCTCGCCCTGCAACGGGATTTAGCCATCACGCCTCGCCCTTTCCAGGAGTTGGCCGAGGTCTTGGGGAAATCGGAAGAGGAAGTCCTGGCGGCCATCCGCAGCCTGAAGGAAAAGGGCTACATCCGGCGCTTCGGGGCCACCTTGCGGCATCAACTCTCGGGGTTCGCCGCCAACGCTTTGGTGGTGTGGGTCGTACCTGAAGCCGAGCTATCCCGCCTGGGCCGGAAACTGGCCAGCAAAAGGGCTGTGACTCACTGTTATGCCAGAAAACCTGCCCCGGATTGGCCCTATAACCTCTATACCATGATCCACGGCAAAAGCCTTAAGGAGATTAAGGCCACCGCCGCGGACATGGCCCGGGAGATAGGCATCCGGGACTACGCCATCCTTTTCAGCGAGGCCGAATTGAAAAAAACCACCATGCGCTATTTCCGGGAGAAGTCTCATCAAAAATAAGCTGCACCTTCAAGGGAATGAAGAGCCCGCAGTCTGCTGTTTTACTTCCTGCTGTATGCCTGCCATAGAAAAAAA
>JAFDHU010000172.1 GCA_019308625.1 Deltaproteobacteria bacterium | reverse complement strand
AATGAAATTCTCCCTGAGCTCGGGGTCGTGCAGGCGGCTGTCATCCACCACGGGCAGGAGAGGAAAATGCTTCCGGAAGACCCGGGCAAACAGGCCGATGCCTTTTTTCACCGGTCGGCCGCGGCCGGGATACACCTTCACCCCCTCCAGGCCGCAGGAGGGGGAGTTGCTTTTGAAGATGAAGCCCCAGAGGGCCTCCCGGGCCAAGGCCGCGGCGCGGTGGCGGGCCCAGGTCAGCAGGCGGTCGGTGTGGTCCAGGCCGGTCAGGATGGTCACCAGGCGCGGGGCTTGGGGGTCGCCCGTCAGGCGCATGGCCTCCCGGGGCACACCCAGGCCGACCGGCACCAGCTCCACATACCGGCCCAGGGTCTGAACAATGAACCGGTCCAGCTTGTGGCCGCCGTCATAGCGGACCTTCCGCCCCAGCAGGCAGGCGCTGAGGCCCAGCCTGATTCTGTCCGTTCCGGCGCTCCAGAGCATTTTCAGGGCTTCCTTGACATACTCAGCATAAACGATATTTTTTCGGGATAAAAGAGCAGCTGCCCGGGGCCTTTCAGCTCCTATTGAAGATGAGCCCCGCACTTTCCGGCCCGGGCAATGAGGACCAGCCAAGCCCGGGTCTTTCCAGAAGCCAGGTTTTGATTAACAGGAGGAAAAAGAGAATTCACTTTGTCACCCAGCCGAAGGCGAAGGGTCTAGATTCTTCGGCCCCTCAGGGGGCCCCAGAATGACAAGAAATCAACCAGTTTTATGCTCCGAGCAATAACTGAAGCAGAAAGGACAACAATGAACCGCGGCCGCAAGTCGCTGCTTCTCATCCGGATATGGGCCGTCCTGGTCCTGCTGGCGCTGTGGGTGGGCTCCGGCTTGGCCGGAGCACCCCGCAATGTCATCCTGATGATCGGGGACGGCATGGGTTACAACACCGTCAGGGCCGCGGCCTACTACCAAGGCGCGTCGCTGGTGTTTGAGGGCTTTCCGGTTAAGTACGCGGTGAGCACCTATCCCCGGGGCGGCGGCTATGACCCCCAAAAGGCCTGGGCCTCCTTTGATTATGTGAAGTCAGGGGCCACGGATTCCGCTGCGGCGGCCACCGCCATGGCCACCGGAGTGAAAACCTCAAACGGCAGGGTAAACATGACTGAACAGCACCGGAAACTCAAAACCATCGTGGATTTATTCAGCGAACAGGGCAAGGCTACCGGGGTGGTCACCAGCGTGCCCTTCAGTCATACCACACCCGCTTGCATGGCGGCCCACAACGGCAACCGTAACCACTACGCCGCTATCGCCCGGGAGATGCTGGCCGGACCCCTGGATGTCATCATGGGAGCGGGGCACCCGGATTATGACGACAACGGCCAGCGCGTCACCATCAAGATGCCGGGGGCTTATAAATACGTGGGAGGGCCCTTCCTCTGGGCGGCCCTGAAAAACGGCACCAGTGGCTGGCAGCTTATTGAAACCAAGCGGGATTTTGAAAATCTGGCTGAGGGGAAGGGACTAAAACCGGGAGCCAAGGTCCTGGGACTGGCCCGGGTGCGCCACACCTTGCAGCAGAAGCGGGGCTGGGACACCCTGGCACCCCCCTATGCCGAGCCCTTGAACAGCAGCGTCCCCACTCTGGCGGTGATGACCCAAGGGGCGCTCAGGGTGCTGGAGCAGAATCCCCGGGGCTTCTTCCTCATGGTGGAGGGGGGCGCTATTGACTGGGCCGCGCATGGGCAGCAGTTGGGGCGCCTGATTGAAGAAGAGCTGGACTTTGCCCAGGCGGTGGCCGCGGCGGTGGAGTGGATTGAAACTCACGGCGGCTGGGAGAAGACCCTGCTCATTGTCACCAGCGACCATGAGACCGGTCACCTCTGGGGCCCGGGCTCCGGGCTGCCTCACACTTTCGCGCCCCTGGTGAACAAAGGTCCCGGCCGCCTGCCAGGCGCGAAGTTCTTCTTCGCCGAGCATACCAACGCCCTGGTGCCCCTTTACGCCAAAGGCGCCGGCGCTGAACTGTTTGCCGGCTACGCCAATGAAGTGGACCCCAAACGCGGCCCCTACCTGGACAATACCGAAATCTTCCAGGTGATGCTGGGCAAGGCTGCCTGGAGAATACCGGTCAAAAAAGGCAAGGGCCTGGAGAAAAGCGCGGCGACCTGGAAAGAAGCGGTGGGGTTTTGAGAATTACTTATTACTCGGGGCATAAAACTGAATTGATTTTTTGTCATTCTGAGGCTCCCTGGGGGCCGAAGAATCTAGACCCTTCGCCTACGGCTCAGGGTGACAAACTGAACCCTTTTTTGCTCCTGGTAATAGCTTGAGGGAGAACCGGGTTTGTCGTCTATGTGGCGAAGTCAGGGGCAGCCTGGGTTCCCCCCTTTTTGTCTGAAGGAAGGCCGGGCTCAGACAGTGGGTCAGTTCTTAAAGATTTCCACCCGCCAGAACAGGTGATGGGCCGGGGCGAGGCGCCAGGAGGGGACGGCGGTCGCTTCCAGTACTCGGGCGAAGTCCGCGGCCCGGAGGGCATGGTTCCAAGCCAGAGAATGGAAGCCTAAGTACACCAACAGGAAGGGCAACTTCTCCTCCTGGGCGAACTCCCGGAGCTGCTCCCGACTGACATCCCGGTTCATTTCATAAATCCAGGCCCGGCCACCGGGCTTCAGAACCCGCACTATCTCCGACGCGGCTCGGATGGGGTCCTGCCAGATATGGAAGCTGAAGGTGGCCAGGAGATGGTCAAAACTCTCTCCTTTAAGGGGCAGTTCCTGGGCGTCGCCCACCACGGTGTGAACCCGGGCCTCAGGGGCCCACTGCCTTAAGCGGCGGCGGCCGCCGGCCACCATGGTGTGGGACAGATCCAGGCCGAAGAGACTCAGGTCCGGGCGCTCCCGGGCCAGGCAGCCCAAAAGATAGCCGGGGCCAGTGCCCACATCCAGGAGGCGGGTGTTCGGTGGAACCGAGGCAACCAGGTCGGTCACGAAGCGGCGGTAGACGCGGCGGAACCAGGGCCCCCGAGCCATAAGCACATACAGCCGGGGCGGGGGCTCCAGCTCAAGCCGTCGGAAATATGTCCTGGTCATCATCGTCGTCTTCTTCGGGCTCTTCTATACCGGCACCTTTCTGCACCACCTGGATCAGATGCCGGTACCAGGTGTGGTAGACCACGGCCACGCCCAGAAAACACAGGAGAGCCACCCAGGTGCGGCTCAAGGCCCCCAGCGCCAGGAGCAGCACCATGACCAGAACACCCAGCACCAGGAGAATCACGTCCGGCAGGTAGCCCTTCATCATGCTTTCACTCTACCGTTTTTCCGGGGAAAAACAAAGCCGCCGGGGAGGCCGGCGGCCTGGGTTGGGGGCTCTCCGCGTCCGCCTTGACAATCAAGGCCCAGACTTAAGGATAGGAACCCGGTAGATGTATTGTTCGCCGTAATATCCGCCGGTATTTCTGGAAAAACTGCGCAGGCTGATCTGTATTTTCAGAAAGCCGGCCCGGCCGGCGGGTACGGTGAACTTTTCCTCAAAGGTGGTTTTGAATCCGTAGCGGTGAGGCACCACCAGACTGCTGAAGACCCCGGGCCGGGAAAAGTCTTTATCGTCGCAAAAGCCGATGCGCAAATGATAATTGCCCCGGGGATAGCAGGGATGGGTGAAAGAGCCGCGCAGGCGGTAGGTTTTGCCGGGTGACACCACATGTGGCACTTTCAGGTGGACCGAGGAGAAGGGGCCGGAGCCGAAAACTTCCCGCTTCTCCAACTTAAAGCCCAGAACCGCTCCCCGCAGACTATCCAGGGTGGCCTGGTTCCGGTCAATCCCCGGAGCCACCAGAAAACGCAAAGACTTTGTTTTTATCAGGGAGGCGATACGCCGGCCTTCGGCCAGGCCTTTGGCCAGCCCCTGGAAGGACCAGGAACCGGAGATGGGGTTAATTTGGCAGTTGAAGCTGAGGATGGCGACGGCATTGAGGCTTTTGCGGATGGCCTCAATCTGGGCATCGCTGGCTGCCACTACTTTGTCGCCTACCATATCGAAGATACAGCCGTGGATCATTACCAGGGCCAGTCGGGGCGGCTTATTCAGGCCGAAAGTGCGATAAAAGTTTCCCCATTCTTCAGTCTTTTTCACCCCCGTCGGTCCTGAGCCGCCATAGCCGAAGACCCGTGAGTTGGAATGGAGGTTCAGGATAAGGAGATCACCGTCTGCCAAGCCCTGCAACACCGCGGGCACCTGCCGGTTGTCAGGGTCGTCGGCCACGGCCACCGGCCCCAGCTTTCTCAGATAAGCCACCGTTTTGGAGCGCATCGGCAGGGTCCTACCGTAGCCGTGTTTGCTTTGAATGGTGACCACTGCGTTTTTAGGGTGGGCCGGACCGGGGGCAACCAGGCCGACGCCGAGGAGGAGCCACAATACCAGTTGAGTGGTTTTCCGCATCCTTCACCTCACCCAAAGACCAAACCC
>JAFDHU010000171.1 GCA_019308625.1 Deltaproteobacteria bacterium | reverse complement strand
CCTGCGGCCGCTTTGACGGCTTCTATGAGGAGAACCTCAAGCCCTGGGACACTGCGGCGGGAGTGGTCATTGTCACCGAGGCTGGCGGCCGGCTAAGCACTTTCAACGGCGAAGCATACCACATCTTTGCCCCCAACATTGTGGCCAGCAACGGGCTGATCCACGACCGCATGCTGGAGGCCCTGCAGGTTTAAACCGCCACCGGCGGGAGGGCTCCGGCGAGTTCGGGGAGCTGGAGCTTACCAAAGCTCGGCCCGAGGCTTCAGAAGGCTCCTCACTTCTGGCATTCCGGGCAGTAGATGGCAGCCCGGCCAGCGATGATTTCCCTTATCAGACCATGACCCTCCTGGGCCGGGCAGAGGCCCTCGTAACGGTGGGGCAGGAGCCAGGAGTCTGGAAACGGCTGGCCGGCGGCCATCAGCTCCGTGGCCTCCTGCAAGACCTGCTGCATGACCTGATAAAGGCGCTCCCTGGCGGCCGGGCTCAGATCAGCAATGCGTCGCCTGGGGTGAATGCCTGCCTGAAACAGGATTTCATCCCCATACACGTTGCCGATGCCGGCGATGCTCCGCTGATCCAGAAAAAACCCTTTGATGCTCTTGTTGCGGTGCCTCTCCAGGAGGTCAAGGAACTCCAGCGGGGCAAGCGCCAGCGGCTCCGGCCCCATCTCCCGAAGCAGCGGGATGTCCTGCACCTCCTGCACCAGGTAGACCTTCCCCAGCTTACGTACGCAGAGCCAACGGAGCTCAAAGCCGGACTCAAAGCGGAAGGCCAGCCGGCAGAACCGATCCTCCGGCTCCCCTGAGGGCACATAGCGCAGGGAGCCGGTCATCCCGAAGTGCAGCACCACTTTTTCAGAGAGGCCCTCAACCTGGGCGATGAGAAATTTGCCCCGCCGCCAAGCCCGGCTGAACCTGCGCCCCCGCAGCCTGGCCCGGAAGGCCGCGGCGTCAGTGAACCGAAGCAGCTCCGGGGCCTGGCAGGCGACGTCCATGATTTTTTGCCCCAGGCTGGTTTCCCGGAAATAACGGGTGAGATGCTCCACATCGGGGAGTTCCGGCATGCTGGACTCCGAAACAGAGGTCGTGCCTCAAAATAGCATCTGGCGGGCTGCCTTGCCAAGCTCCCGGGAGCCCCTATAGGTGCTAGAGGCCTGCTCCCACTGGCCCGGACTATAAAACCATTGACAACCCGGAAACAAAACGTTAAATGTAAAGCATGCAGAGAGGGCAGGACAAGAACTGGTGCTGGCGGCGCGTGCATACCACCCTGTGAGGTGCGTCCGCCTGTCCGGCTTCCAGCTTTTGGGCCCCTCACAGGAGGGGCCCCGGTGCTTCTGCCCCACCCCAAGCCGTGGCCCACAAAGGGACACGGCTTTTTTGGTTGAGGCGGGAGGAGGAGAGGGGGCCAAGGGCAGGGGTCCGTGACCCCCGGCCTCCCCTCCAACAAACTAACCTGCGGAGCAGCCTATGGTAGAGCCGGATTTTGCCGGGTTTTGTCGGTTGGCAGAGCAGGGCAATATCATCCCGGTGTATCGGGAGATTCTAGGCGATTTGGAGACTCCGGTATCAGCTTATAAAAAACTGCGGGACCGGGAACCGTCTTTTCTGCTGGAAAGTGTGGAGGGGGGCGAAAAGTGGGGGCGTTTCAGTTTCCTGGGTTTCCAGCCTTCCCTTATCTTCCAGGTGAAGGACCGGGAGGTGATTCTGGAGCGCCGGGGGGTGCCGAAAATCATGGATCCGGAGCTGGAGCCTTTTGAGCATTTGCGCCGGGTACTGACCGGCTTGCGGGCTGCACCAGTGGAAGGCCTGCCCCGGTTCTGGGGCGGTCTGGTGGGTTTCCTGGGCTATGATATGGTCCGCTACATAGAACGTCTGCCGCAGTTGAAACCCGGGCTGGCCATGCCCGAGGCCCGGCTGATTCTGCCTGACCACCTGCTGATTTTTGACAATCTGCGCCAGACCATCAAGGTGCTCGTCATGGTGCACCGGGACCCTGGTCTGAGCCTGCAAGAGCAGTACGACCGGGCCGTAGCCGAGCTTCACGGGATAATCAGCCGGCTGCGCCAGCCGATTCCTCCTGATGGGGGTTCCATGGCAGCGGAACCCACCCGCCTCTCCGCCAACCTGCGGCGAGAGGAATTTGAGGCTATGGTGGCCCGAGCCAAGGAATACATTGCCGCCGGAGACATCATTCAGGTGGTCCTGTCCCAGTGTTTCCGGGCGCCGCTCCGCGGTGACCCCCTGGATCTGTACCGGGCCTTGCGCTGCATCAACCCCTCACCCTATATGTTCTACCTGGATTTGAAAGACCTGCAACTGGTGGGGGCCTCCCCTGAAATCCTGGTGCGCCTGGAGGGCCGGGAGATTGTTTATCGTCCTATCGCCGGCACCCGGCCCCGGGGCAAAACCCCGGAGGAGGACCGGGCCTTGGAAGAGGAACTCCTGGCCGACCCCAAGGAGCGAGCCGAACACATCATGCTGGTGGATCTGGGTCGCAACGACGTGGGCCGGGTGGCCACCATCGGCAGTGTCCGGGTGCCGGAGCTCTTCACCGTGGAGCGCTACTCCCATGTCATGCACTTGGTCTCCCAGGTAGAGGGGGAGTTGGCGTCGGGGGAGGACGGCGTCTCCCTGCTGCAGGCCACCTTCCCGGCGGGGACGGTCACCGGTGCCCCCAAGATCCGGGCCATGGAAATCATTGAGGAACTGGAGCCCACCCGGCGGGGACCGTACGCCGGGGCGGTGGGCTATCTCAGCTTCACCGGCAACCTGGACTTCTGTATCACCATCCGGAGCTTCACGGTGCACCAAGGACAGGTGTACCTCCAGGTGGGCGCGGGCATTGTGGCTGACTCCGACCCGGCCCGGGAATACCAGGAGACGGTGGACAAGGCCTTGGCCCTGATGCGGGCCCTGGAGCTGGCCGGGGAGGGGCTGTGGTGAATAGGGAAGGGTAGGCGGGGGAACCCCACCTTTTCAAAAAAGTGGGGTTCCCCCGCACCCCCTCCTGCAAAAACCTAACACTTTGACATGCCTGCTAAAAACTGAAAACTGCATTCAGAGGGGAACCCCAAAGAGCCATCCGGAAAGGCATCATGCTGGTAATGATAGATAATTACGACTCCTTCACCTACAATCTGGTGCAGTACCTGGGACAGTTGGGCGCCGAGGTGCGGGTCTTCCGCAACGACCAGATTGACGTTATGGGTTTGGAGCGGTTACCCCTGACGCATCTGGTCATCTCCCCCGGGCCCTGCACCCCCGCAGAGGCAGGCATTTCTGTGGCCGCAATCCGCCATTTTGCCGGCCGGGTGCCCATCCTGGGGGTGTGCCTGGGACACCAGGCCATCGGCGCAGCCTTTGGCGGCCGCATCATCCGGGCCCCCCGCCTGATGCACGGCAAGACTTCCCTCATCTATCACGACGGTAAAGACATCTTTCACGGCCTGCCCTCGCCCTTTGAGGCCACTCGCTACCATTCCCTCATTGTGGAGCGGGAGAGCCTGCCGGACTGCCTCCAGGTTTCGGCCCAGACCGCGGTGGGCGAAATCATGGGGCTGCGCCACCGGCAGTTCGCCATCTTCGGGGTGCAGTTTCATCCGGAATCCATCTTAACCGACCAGGGGCTGCAACTTCTGCAGAATTTTCTCAAGCGCCAGAAAGGTTGAAGACCAGATGTCCGCAGGGAGTGTTTGGCTGCAGTTTTTTATCTGCCTGGCGGTGATCGCTTACTCCGGCACCCGGTTGTCCAAATACGGCGACGTGCTGGCCGAAAAGACCGGTTTGGGCCGGAGTTGGCTGGGCTTGGCCGGTCTGGCTGTGGTCACCTCCCTGCCGGAACTGATCACCGGCAGCAGCGCGGTCCTCTGGGTAGGGGCGCCGGATATTGCCGTTGGCGACGTGATGGGGGCCAGCCTCATAAATCTGATGATTGTGATGGTGACCGACTTGTTCTATCCCCCGCCTCCTTTGCCCTGATTCTGCTGACCGTGGCCTGCCTGGGATTGCAGATCCACGCCCCCGGCGCCGGCCTGAGTCTGGGACCCATCGGCTTCAGCACGCCGGTGCTTTTTCTCTGTTACTTTCTGGCCTTGCAGGCCACCTACCGCTATCATCGGCGGGAACGCCAGGAATACCGAGCCGAAGAGCAGAAGGCGCGCATCTATCCGGACATCAGCCTCAAAAGCGCGGCCCTAAACTTCGGCTTGCACGCCCTCATCGTGGTGGTCACAGCCACCTGGCTGCCCCGTCTAGCCGGCGATATCGCCGCCATCATGGGCTGGAATCTTTCTATGGTGGGGACGGTTTTTGTAGCCGCAGTTACCACCGCGCCGGAGCTGGTGGTGACCGTGGGGGCCCTCAGGCTGGGGGCGGTGGACCTGGCCCTGGGAGACCTCCTGGGTAGCGTCATGGTCAACATGGCCATGCTGGGGATAATGGATATCATGTATATAAAAGGCCCGATTCTGCAGGCCGTGTCCCCGCAGCACGCCGGCACGGCCATGGTGACCATCCTGATGACCAGCATTGCCGCGGCGGAAATGATTTACCGCCCCCAGAAAAAAATCATGCGGTACCTCAGCCTGGGGGCCTTTTTGCTGGCTTTTCTTTTTGCGGCCAACATTTATCTCGGCGCCTTCCTCCGGATGGGCGCCGCGCCCTGAAGGAGCAGAACAACAAACGCCGGGGGTGGCTGAGGCAGGAACATGTCCGAACATACCCGCCAGGACAATGAGCCGGGACCGGTGCCCGAGGCTTCCTCCGGCCCGGAGGCTCGCCAGCACTTTGAGATAGATATCTACCGGGCCTGGTGCAAGGCCTGCGGCATCTGCGTTATCTACCGGGCCTGGTGCAAGGCCTGCGGCATCTGCGTGGCCTTCTGCCCCCGGCACTGCCTCTCCCTGGATGAGGAAGGCAACCCCATAGTGACCCGGCCCGAGCGCTGCACCGGCTGCGGCTGGTGCGAACTTCACTGCCCGGACTTCGCCATCAGCGTGCGGGAGTGTCTTGAAGAGAGCCCCAAAGAGGAGGCGGATTAGTTTTAAGCTGTCAGCTATCAGATTTTTCATAAAGGCTTATTGAAAGTAAATGCAGGATTTCCGGAAGCTTAAGGTCTGGCAGAAAAGTCATTCATTAACTTAAAACGAGTAGAAACCGCCAGGAAATCATCCTATGAGCTGTTCCAGCAAAACCCTCCTCCTGCA
>JAFDHU010000170.1 GCA_019308625.1 Deltaproteobacteria bacterium | reverse complement strand
TGGGGAAAAGACCTCCGGCCGGAGGCCTGCGGCGTCGGCCTGCCGTCCCTTTTCTGGCGGTGTCTCCCAGCCAGGCCAGAGTGCTTGCTAGGCCCCTGCCCTTGTGCTATCATGACCAATCTATGTGTGTCGTGCCCCCAAAGGCGCGGTTCCGATATTTGCTCCAGAAAACTCCAAACGGAAAACCGGAAACGCCGTGATGCGGGCCTGCCTTTGCACCCTCCTCTTTTTGGCTTTCCTGTGCAGTCTGGCGCAGGCGGCCAAGGAACTGGAACTCTTCCCCCAGGAAAAGCTGTCCGGCGGGCCTTGGCGCCTCCGGGCCGACAAGGTGATTTATGAAGCCGACCGGCGCACCTACATCGCCGAGGGGCAGGTGGAGCTCTGCCAGGGCGATCGGCGTCTCACCGCAGACTATGCCGAAGTCAATGAAGTGACCAAGATCGCTCAGGTCAAGGGTAACGTGTTGCTGGTGGTGGGCGAAGACGTATTTGCCGGAGAGGCAGGCTACTTCAATCTGGCCACCCAGGCCGGCGAGATGCACCAGGCCCGGCTGTTTATCAAGCAGAACCACTTTCACGTCAACAGCGCGGTAATCCGCAAAACCGGGGAGTTCACCTATTATGCTGAGCAGGCCACGGTGACTACCTGCGACGGCGACCTGCCGGTGTGGAGCTTCTCGGCCAGAAAACTGCGAGTGTTGATAGACGGCTATGCCACGGCTTGGGGCGCATCCTTCAAGCTGGCCGGCGTGCCGGTGCTTTACTCCCCCGTGGCGGTCCTGCCGGTGCGCACCACCCGCCAGTCGGGGTTTCTCATGCCCTTCTTCGCCTTTAAAAAAGCTGGCGGGCCGGTGGTGGAACTGCCTTTTTACTGGGTGATCAACAACCATGCCGACGCCACCTTCTACCAGAGCCTGCTTTCCGGCCGGGGCTACATGCAGGGGGTGAACGTGCGCCGCCGGGGATTCGGTGGCGCGGCCCTGGACCTGCATTTCAGTTATCTGAACGACCGAAGGAACGGCTCCCCCACCAAACACCGGTATTGGGCCGCGGGCATGGTGAATCATAGCCTGGGGGACTGGAGCCTGCGCCTCACCTTGGACCGGGTCAGCGACTCCGACTATCTCAAGGACTTTAATTTCGGCTATCAGGGCCTGAACCGCTACTCCCGTGATTTGAGCGGGGTCTTCGGTCGCAATCTGGAACAAGAAGAGGTGAAGGTCCGGGTCTCCAGCCTCTTGGCCAGCCGCAATTTTTCCTGGGCCAACCTGACGGCCTACGGCCGTTACTATGACCAGCTCCTGCGGCACGACCCCCGGCCCTTTCACCGCCTGCCCGGGGTGTCTTTGACCACCTTGGCTTGGCCGGTGTGGGGGCCGTTTTCCCTGGGGCTGGAGTCCTCCTATGTCCACTTCTACCAGAATCACGGTCAAACTGGCCAGCGGCTGGATTTTCATCCCCAGCTCTGGTGCCGGCTGCTGCCGGTTCCGGGCCTCGCCCTGGAATCCCGGGTGGGGTTCCGGGAGACCTACTTCCGCCTTGACCACCGTAACCCGGGCAGCCCCACCGGCAGCAATCTGGGGCGCACCCTGTATGATGTCAAAGTGTCTGCCTCCTCCCTGTGGTCTCGGGACTACGGGGGCGGCGCTACCGCCTACCGCCATTTCCTCCGCCCGGAAATCATCTATTGGAACATGCCCCGCTACCGGGCCCGGCACTACCCGGATTTTGACCCTTTTGACCAGGGCTGGGTGGAACGCACCACCCGCAGCCTGCCGGTCAGGGAGGGCGACGACCCTCTGGGTGGGGTGAATGCCCTCACCTACGGGTTCACCAGCAACCTCCTGCGCCGCAGCCGCAACGCCCAGGGCCAAGCCTCCGTGGAAGATGTCTTCTGGTTCCGCTTCACTCATGGAGTGTTCTTCAATTCCAGCAGCATGGCCCTGGAAGGCGGTGACCTGCCGCATAAGCGGTTTGCCGACTTCTACACCGAAATGGAATTTTATCCTACCCGGCAGCTTACCCTGGGGTTAAACTTTGGAGCATCACCATACCGGGAAGGGTTTAACCGGGCCAAGATCCGATTTATCTTTTATGACCGCCACCGCCGGAACTACCTGGATGTGAGTTATCTGTTTCTGAAAGATGTGGCCAACCAGATCAATGTCTCCACCTACCTGGATCTGTTCCGCTCGGTAAAGACCTGGATCACCACCCGGCATACCTTTCTCACTGGCAAGAAGCTGGAGACCCGGTACGGGCTCATCCTCCAGCGCCAGTGCTGGGGGATCGCCCTGACTTACACGGACCGGGCCGATGACCAGCGGTTCAGCTTTTCCATCATTATTCCAGGACTGATGGAAAAATTTTCCCAAGCGCCGAAAGGTCCTAAAGGATAAGGCAAGATTTTCCGAAAGGTGGTTAACCCGGGGGCCGACCCGGCAACAAGAGTGGCACAAGGAGGGCAGAAAGCCATATGAAACTGGCCATCATCGGAGCGGGATACGTCGGGCTGGTCACCGCCGCCTGCTTCGCCGAAATGGGCAACGAAGTCATCTGCGTGGATGCCGACGCCGAGAAAATCAAAGGCCTGGAGCAGGGGCGCATCCCCATCTACGAGCCGGGCCTGGAAGACTACGTGAAGCGCAACCATGAAGAAAACCGGCTTATGTTCACCACCAACCTGGCCGAAGCGGTGAAGCGCAGCCTTATTTTGTTCATCGCGGTGGGCACCCCCCAGGACCGGGACGGCTCGGCGGATTTGTCCGCGGTGCTGGCTGTGGCCCGGGAAATCGGCCGCTACATGAACGGCTACAAGGTGGTGGTGGAAAAATCCACCGTGCCGGTGGGCACCGCGGTCAAGGTACGTCAGGCTATCACCGCGGAGCTTCAGGCCCGGGGGGTGGATTACGAGTTTGACGTGGTCTCCAACCCGGAATTCCTGAAAGAGGGCACCGCCATTGATGATTTCATGAAGCCGGACCGCATCGTGGTGGGCTGCGATGACGTGCGGGTGGCAGAACTGATGAAGGAGCTCTACGCCCCCTTTGTGCGCACCCACCACCCCATCATCGTCATGGACGTGGTGAGCGCCGAAATGACCAAATATGCGGCCAACGCCTTTTTGGCCACCAAGATTTCCTTCATCAACGAAATGGCCAACATCTGCGCCTTGACCGGCGCCGACATTGCCATGGTGCGCCAGGGGATCGGCTCAGACCCCAGAATCGGCCACCTGTTTCTCTTTCCCGGGCTGGGCTACGGCGGCTCCTGCTTCCCCAAGGACATGCAGGCCCTGATTCACACTGCCAAATCCCGGGGCTACATCCCCCGGGTGCTGGAGGCTGCCGAGGCCGTCAACCGGGATCAGCGCCGTCTCTTTGTGGAGCGGGTGCGGGCCTACTTCAACCACGACCTCCAGGGCCGGGTGTTGGCGGTGTGGGGGCTGGCCTTCAAGCCCGGCACCGACGACATGCGGGAGGCCCCCTCTGTTACAGTCATCGCGGAGCTGGCCGAACAGGGAGCCCGCTTTCAGGCCTATGACCCCAGGGCCATGGAGGAAGCCCGCAAGGTTCTGGGGTGCAACCGGGCCGTGAGCTTTGCTTCGTCCTGCTATGAGGCCCTGGATGGGGCGGACGCCCTGCTCATTCATACCGAATGGACCATATTCCGGGAGCCCGACTTTGACCGGATGAAAACCCTGATGAAGCAGCCGGTCATCTTTGACGGCCGCAATCTGTATAATCCGGCGAAACTGGCCAAACTTGGCTTCCATTACTTTTATGTGGGTCAGAAGGTGGAAGGCCAGGTTCTCACCCCTGACCCCTAAGCCTTGCCACAGGCTGTTTGATATGCCGACCGCCGCCTCCCTGGAGCGCCTGCGCCACCTGGACTTGGCCAGGTTTGCGGACCTGCGCCTGCTGGTGGCCGGGGACTTTATGCTGGACGAATACATCTGGGGCCGGGTGGGCCGCATCTCGCCTGAGGCCCCGGTGGTGGTGGTGCAGGTGGAGCGGGAGACCCGGACCCTGGGCGGGGCCGGCAACGTGGTAAACAACCTGGCGGCCCTGGGGGCCCGGGTGGAGGTGGTGGGCCTGGTGGGGGAGGACCACCCCGCCCGCCTGCTCCGAGAGGAGTTGCAGCGCCTGGGGGTGGAGCCCCAAGGGTTGTTCACCGACCCCGGACGCCAGACCACCCGCAAGACCCGGGTGGTGGGCGACCACCAGCAGGTGGTGCGCATTGACCGGGAAACG
>JAFDHU010000169.1 GCA_019308625.1 Deltaproteobacteria bacterium | reverse complement strand
GGCCATCGGCACCGGCGGGGCCTCTCCGGCCCTGGCCCGGCACCTGCGGGAGGAACTGGAGGAGCACTTCGGCCCGGAATACGGCCCGTATCTCACGTTGCTGGGGCTGGTGCGGGAGAAGGTCCTGGAACTCCGGCGGGGCCACCCCGACAATGCCGCGCTGTTTCACCGGCTGGTGGCCTGTCCCTTGAGGCAGGCCATCAGGGACGGGGACCGGCAGAAGACCCTGCAATTGCTGGAGATGGGACAGCCGCCCCTCAGAGGAAGCGGCACACTGATTTATGGGTACCTTTTTTGCCTATGCCACTCTGGCTGCCTACTTTCTGGCCAGCGGCCTGTGCCTGGCCTTTTTTCTGGCTCAGCGGGATAGCTTCTGCCGCGGCGGCGCCTGGATGATGGGGTTGGGCTTCATCACTCACACCCTGGGTCTGGGGGCGAATATCGCCAGCCAGGGTCTGCTGACCGTGGTCACCTTTGCCGGAGCCCTGTCGGTGTTCGCCTGGGCCCTGGTGGCGGCCTTCCTGGTGTTGTACTGGCGCCATCCCATCATGGTGCTGGGGGCCTTGGTGGCGCCGCTGGCAGCTTTGGCCCTGGCCGGCAGCCTGATTCTCCCCGGAGGCGAAGCCACGGTTTCCCCTGCCCTGCGGAGCTTTTGGGTCTATCTGCATATTTTGCTGGCGTTTCTGGGGGTCGCGGCCTTCTCCCTGGCGGGCTTGGGCGGCATTTTCTATCTAATCCAGGAGCGCCAGATAAAAGGCAAGAAATTCGGATTCTTTTACCGCCGCCTGCCTTCCCTGGAGCAACTGGACGCCCTCAACTACTGGTGCCTCAGCCTGGGGTTTCCGCTCCTTACCGGGGCCATCATTACCGGCTCCCTTTATGCCCAACTGACCCTGGGCCGGCTCTGGAGCTGGGACCCCAAGGAAATCTTCACCCTCACTGCCTGGCTGATTTATGCGGTGCTCCTGCATGAGCGCCTGGCGGTGGGCTGGCGGGGCCGGCGGGCGGCCCTCTTGGCTATCTGTGGCTTTCTGGTCTTGATTCTCACCTTTGTAGGCGCAAATCTGTGGCTGTCCAGCTACCACAGCTTTGCAGCCTTCACCGGACGGCCATGAACCTGGTGCTAGTGGGTGTAAACCACAAGACCGCTCCGGTGGAGCTGCGAGAAAAGTTGAGCAGTCTCCTGCCGGAAGCGGCAGAGGCGTATCGGCGCTTGCAGGTCCTGCCAGGCCTGCAGGAAGTCCTGTGCTATAGCACCTGCAACCGGGTGGAAGTGCTGGGGGTGGCCGAAGAGGTGGAGGCGGCAGTGGAACAGTTGCGGGCCTTTTTTGCCCAGGCCCCGGGAGTCTCCCCGGAGCACCTTCAGAACTCCCTTTATACTTACCGGGATGCGGACGCGGTCAGGCATCTCTTCCGGGTGGCCGCCAGCCTGGATGCCCTGGTGGTGGGCGAGCCGCAGATTCTGGGGCAGGTGAAGGAGGCCTACCGTCAGGCCGTCCAGAACCGGGCCACCGGCGCCATCCTCAACCGCCTGTTGCACAAGACCTTTGCGGTGGCCAAAAGAGTGCGCACCGAAACGGGCATCGGCGATCACGCGGTGAGCGTCAGTTATGCTGCGGTGAGCTTGGGGAGAAAGATTTTCGGCGACCTGGCCGGCAAAACTGCCTTGCTGGTGGGCGCCGGAGAAATGGCAGAACTGGCCCTGGAGCACCTCAAAAGGCAGGGCGTGGCCCGGGTCATCATCGCCAACCGCACCCTGGAGCGCGGCTTCAGGCTGGCCCAGCGGGTGGGGGGCAGTGCGGTGTCCCTGGAGGAGCTGGAGGAGCAGCTCCTGGTTGCAGACATCCTCATCAGCTCCACTGGCTCGGAAACCTACCTGCTCACCCGGGAGCAGGTCAAAGCCGCCATGCGCCGCCGCAAGCAGCGCCCCCTGTTCCTTATCGACATCGCCGTGCCCCGGGATCTGGATCCGGCCATCAACGACCTGGACAACGTCTATCTGTATAACATTGACGACTTAAAGGAGGTAGTGGAGCACAACGTGGCCCGGCGTCGGGAGGCGGCCGTCAAGGCCGAGCGCCTGGTGGCCCAGGAAACCCTGAAATTCATGGACTGGCTGTCCACCCTGGAGGTGGTGCCCACCATAGTGTCCCTGCGGGAGAAGGCCTCCCAGATCTGCCAGATGGAGCTCAAAAAATCCCTGCCGCAACTGGCTCCCTTAAACCCGCAGCAGGAGAAGGCCCTGCAGGTCCTCACTCAATCCATCGTCAACAAGCTGCTGCACGACCCCATCATGTATTTGAAGAACAACCATCATCGCCAGCGCTCCCGCCAGGAACTGGACCTCATCCGCCGCCTTTTCAACCTGGACCCGGACCGCCGGGAAACCCCCTGACCGTTTTTCCTCCCTGCCGGCAGAGAGAACTTTCGGAGCGAAGCCCCGACCTGATGCCTGAATCACCGCCGCGGCCCTTCCATGTCCTACTTCCGGGCTTTCTGCAATCACGGGCAGACGGCTGGCTGGTCAGCGAATTATTCCAGCCTTGCAGGCGCCGCAGCGGCAGCAAAGTGGTTTTTTCCGGTGTGGTTGACAGGTCCTGCTTTCCTGTTATCTTAAAGTCAGGGGGGAAATTATGTCTAAAATCATTGATATTGAAGATCGGCTCAAATTGGAGCAGAAAAAGAAGGCCAAGGTGGAGAAGGCCAAAAAGATAGAGGCCGTGCGCAAAATTCTGCAGTGCACCCGCTGCCTGGCCCGATGCCTGAAGTGCGGGGTGCAGTTTGAAACCCATGAAATGTACAAGCGCTACAAGGGCCCCTTTCGCTTCTGCTCCAGTTGTCAGGAAGAGTATGATGAATTCATGCTGATCAAAAAGCACGGGGGCGAGAGCCCCTACTACTGGCATAACCGGGCTTGGCTCAGGATGTGGGAAACCTGGCTGGAATACCAGCAGGCCCTCAAGGAATACGGCGAATCTCCGGAATTTATCACCCTGGTGAGAGAAGTGGAGTGGGACACCTAAGGCGGGAAGGGGAAAACCGGGCTGCGCTTGCCCCCGGCTTTCCCCCTCCGGGCCTATTCCGGCTTCTCGCCCGGCCGGTAGGCGTGCTGCAGAATTTCCAGGGCCAGAGTGAAAGGGGTTGTGCTGTCCAGGGTGAATTCGAAGTGGGTGGTCGGGCCGGTATAAAGCATGATTTTGATTACCCCTTCCGGCTTTTGGGCCAACTTTAAAGTGGCAAAAGTGCCGGGGGGGGTCTGGCGGCCTGAAGGGTCATTATGATGAACTATAGGCCATTCCGGGCGGTAAATTTGCCTGACACCAAACCTTGAACGAAATTTGTCTGAGGTTCAACCCTGCGTCTGCCTTCCTATGGTCTTTCATCCCCGGAACTATGATTTGATTGTGGTGGGCGCCGGCCATGCCGGCTGTGAGGGGGCCTTGGCCGCGGTGCGCATGGGCCTGCGGGTTCTGATGTTCAACCTGAATCTGGACACCATGGCGGCCATGGCCTGCAATCCGGCGGTGGGCGGGCTGGCCAAAGGCCACCTGGTCAAGGAGATTGACGCCTTGGGGGGCGTCATGGGCTACCTGGCGGACCAGACCGGAGTCCAGTTCCGCACTCTCAACCTGTCCAAAGGGCCAGCGGTGCGCGGCACCCGGGTGCAGTGCGACAAGCAGGCCTACCGCCTGGCCATGAAGGCCCTGCTGGAGAAGGAGCCTTTGCTGGAGCTGCGGGAGGCCACGGTGGAGCGTCTGCTGGTGGAGGACGGCCGGGTCATCGGGGTGGTGGACCTGTTGGGCCTGGCCTACCGGGCCCGGGCGGTGCTCATCACCACCGGCACCTTCCTAAACGGCCTCATCCACATCGGGCCGGTGCAGATTCAGGCCGGTCGGGCCGGGGAGTTCGCCTCCACCCATCTGGCCCGGAATCTGCAGGAACTGGGCTTCCGCATGGGGCGCATGAAGACCGGCACACCGCCGCGGCTGAGGGCCTCCAGCATTGATTTCGCCGGCTTGGCCCGGCTGGAGGGAGACCCCGACCCCCGGCCCTTCTCCTGGCGCACCCCCAGGATAGCCCGGGAGCAGCTTCCCTGCTTTGTCACTCACACTAACGAGCGCACTCACCGCCTGATCCGGGATAACATTCGACATTCCCCCCTGTACAGCGGGGTCATCAAGGGGGTAAGCGCCCGCTACTGCCCCTCCCTGGAAGACAAGGTGATGCGCTTTGCGGACAAATCCAGCCACCAGGTGACCCTGGAGCCCGAGGGCCGGGACACCGAAGAAATTTACGCCAAGGGTCTGGGGAACTGCCTGCCCATCGAACTGCAGTGGGAGCTGTTCCGCACCGTTCCGGGCCTGGAGGAATGCGAAGTCATGCGGCCGGCCTACGCCATTGA
>JAFDHU010000168.1 GCA_019308625.1 Deltaproteobacteria bacterium | reverse complement strand
ATCCTGGCCTTCCGCATCATTCTTAACAAGGTTTCAGAGTGCTATGAAGCGCTGGGGGTGATCCACCACTACTTCCGGCCGGTGCCCGGGCGCCTCAAGGACTATATCGGTATGCCCAAGGGCAACCTGTACCAGTCTATTCACACCACGGTCATCGGGCCTTACGGGGAGCGCCTGGAGGTGCAAATCCGCACTCAGAAGATGCACCAGGTGGCAGAAGAAGGCATCGCCGCCCACTGGAGTTACAAGGAGAAGCGCCCCTTTCAGGAAAAAGACGCCCAAGCCTTTTCCTGGCTGCGGCAGATGGTGGATCTGCAAAGGGAGCTGAAGAGCCCCCAGGAACTGCTGGAAGGGGTCCGGCTGGAGCTCTATCCCGATGAAGTTTACGTCTTTACCCCCAGGGGTGAAGTCAAGGAGCTGCCCCGGGGCTCCACCCCGGTGGACTTTGCCTATGCCATCCACACCGAGGTGGGCAACACCTGCATCGGCGCCAAGGTCAACGGGCGCATGGTGCCGCTGAGATATGAGCTGCAAAACGGCGACACCGTGGAAATTATCACTTCACCCCACCAGCACCCCAGTCGGGACTGGCTGCAGTTTGTCAAGACCACCAAGGCCAGGTCCAAAATCCGCCAGTGGCTCAAGGCCTCGGAACGGGAGGAGAGCATCACCCTGGGACGGGAGCTCCTGGAGCGGGAGCTGCGCAAGCACAATCTGGTCAAGCTGCTGAAGGAGGGGGAGGAACTAAAGCAGGTGGCCCAGACCTTCTCCTTTGTACGGGTGGATGACCTGCTGGAGGCGGTGGGGCACGGCAAGTACTCCGCCGGGCAGGTGGTAAGCCGCATCCTGAAGACCAAAACTCCGGCTCCGGTTGAGGAGGCCCCGGTGGCGGAGGTGGAAGCCAAACTCGAGAAAGACCTAGGGGCCATCCGTATCAAGGGCCTGCAGGACCTGCTGACCCGTCTGGCCCACTGCTGCCAGCCCCTCCCTGGAGACCCCATAGTGGGCTACATCACCAGGGGCAAGGGGGTGACCATTCACCGGGCCGACTGCCCTTATCTGGCCCGCACCGAGTCCTTCCGGCAAATTCCGGCGGAATGGGATGGCCACCAGCAGCAGCTCTACCCGGCCAACATCCAGGTGGTGACCGTTGACAAGCCCGGCCTTTTGGCGGATATCACCACCGCCCTGAAGATGGCCGAGGTCAACGTGGTGCGGGCTACAGTGGAAACCACCGCCGATCGCCGGGGCATCGCCAACTTCACCATTCAGGTGACGGATCAGAAGCACCTGGAGCGGGTGTTTGCGGCCCTTAAGCGCTTGAAGGAGGTAATCTCCGTCCGGCGGGTGGTGTTGTAAGGGAAAGGCAACGGCTTGGAGGACTTCAGGCGTCCCTTTCTAAAAAGATACTAAGCCGGCTTGGTCACGTAGCCGGAGCGGAGGCAACGGGTGCACACTCGCACATACCGCACCGTGCCTTCTTGGACGGCGCGCACCCGCCGCAGATTGGGCTTCCAGCGCCGCTTGGTGCGGTTGTTGGCGTGACTCACATTATGGCCCACCTTGGGACCTTTGCCGCAAATTTCGCATTTGTAAGCCATAGGAACTCTCTCCTTTGCCAAATTTGGGATTGTAAACAAATTTCGGAAAAAAACAAGCCAAGGAATTATAAAAATTCCTGGCTTTCTACCAACAGGGGCCAGCCGCCCCGGAAAATGACGGCCTTACTGGGTGCCGATGAAGAAGGGCCGGAAACTTGATTCCTCCCAGGTCAGGGCCTCATCCAGGGTGCGTAGCAGGGCTTCCTTGTCCTCGGGGAGTTTTCCGGCCAGATTAAGATAGTTGGTGTAGTGGTCGCTGGAGACCCGCAAGGGCACTTCAATGGCTTCCAGCAGGGCCCGGGTCTCCCGCAGGACTTGGTGGGGGGAGAGCATGACGAAACGCCCGCTCAGCACCTCCTCCAGCATGGGGGTGTTGATTTTGGGCACAAAGGTCCTAAGCCGCAACCATTGGGGCCGGGCTTCGTTGATCACCCGGGCCGACTCCCGGGCGTGGCGGAGGGTGCGCTCCCGCCCCCCCAAACCCAGCATTATGTAGGCATTCATTTCAATTCCGGCTTCCCTAAGGATGCGCCCGGCCTGGATATGGTCTCGGGCCGAGGCGCCTTTCTGCACCCGCCGCAGGATTTCATCGTCTCCACTTTCAATCCCTACATGGAGGCGTTTGAGGCCGGCTTCCGCCAGAAGCCGCATCTTTGGCAGCCCCTTGCGGACAATGTATTGCGAGGAGCCGTACACCGTGATGCGCTGCAGTCGGGGAAAGAGGGAGTAGCTGTACCGGCAGATTTCGGCCAGGGCCGCGGTGGGCATGGCGATGGTATTGCCGGCCGGGAAAAAAAGGGTGCGGACCCGGTCCCCGAACTGCCGCCGGGCCTCCTCCAAATCCTCCTTGATCTCCCCGGTGGGCCGCACCTTGAATTTCAGGCCCTTGTAAACCATGCAGAAAGTGCAGCGGTTGTGGGGACACCCCACCGTGGCCTGGATGAGCAGGCTGTCGGCTTCGCTGGGGGGTCGGTAAATAGGGCCTTCGTAGCGCATGCCGAGGAAGGCGGTTAATCCTCCCAGGAAATCGCCTGGACCGGGCAGGAGGCGATGGCCTCTTCAATGCAGGCATTATCTCCCCCTTCCGGTCGGATAACCTGGGACTTCCCCAGAGTTTCATCCAGTTCAAAGATGTCCGGACACAATCCGGCGCAGGTGCCGCAGCCGATACAGGTTTCCTGATCCACCACCACGCGTTTGGCCATAAGTAGCTCCTTAACAGTTCAGATTCAGAAGTCCGGGACGCCTCAGATGGGCGGTGCAATGGTGACCAGCAGTCTGAGGTCTGACTTGGCCCGGAGACCGTGAGGCTCACTGATGTCTGCAATCAGAACGTCCCCGGCCTTGGCGGGCAGAGTCCCGTCCTGGGCCAGAAATTCGCCTTCCCCTTCCAGCACCATCATGCACAACTGGCCCTCAATGTTATGGGAGTGCAGGGGCAGTTCCTGGCCCGGGCGGAAATTGAAGTTGATAATCTTGAAATGGGGGGAGTCGTGCACCAAAAGCCGTCTGAACGCGGCCTCCCCGAATTCCCCGGCTTCATAAAGATTGACTTTTTTCATAAACGTGCTCCTTGGGGAGTAAATTAAGCTCTTCTGAAGCAGAGGCAAGGGGGTGGGAGGAATGCCAGGTTTTTTTCGCCCTGCCGGCCGCGGCTTTCAGCCCGTCTCCGGCTTCAGGCCGGGATGATATGGTCCCCTTTTACGTCTTTAAAGGCATTGCGGGTGTCCACAATGAGACGGGCCTCCCGGGCAATCCAGGGATAATCCAGGCAACTATGGTCGGTCACCAGAATCACCAAGTCCGTCTGTCTCAGGGTCTCGGAGGTGAGTGGGACCGACTCCAGGTCCAGATGAGGATAATGGCGCATCCCGGCGCACCGGGGTATGTGGGGATCGTGGTAACTCACCACCGCCCCCCTTTGTTGCAGGAGGTCAATGATTTTCACTCCCGGAGACTCCCGGTTGTCGTCCACATCCTTCTTGTAGGCAATGCCCAGCACCAGCACCCGGGAGCCTTTCAGGGCCTGGCCGTGCCGGTTCAGGGCCTCGGCAGCCCGATCCACCACGAAATAAGGCATGCCGGTGTTGATCTCTCCGGCCAGTTCAATGAAGCGGGTGGAAAAGTCATATTCCCGGGCCTTCCAGGTCAGGTAGAAGGGGTCAATGGGGAGGCAGTGGCCGCCCAAGCCCGGGCCGGGGTAGAAGGCCTGAAAGCCGAAAGGCTTGGTTTTGGAGGCCTCTATGATTTCAAAGATATCCAGCCCCATGCGCAGGCACAGGACCTTAAGCTCGTTGACCAGAGCGATGTTGACCGCCCGGTAGATGTTCTCCAGGAGCTTGCTCATCTCCGCCGCCTGGGTGGAGGAGACCGGCACCACCTGATCCACCACCTGGCCATAGAAGGCCGCGCCGAGCTCCAGACAGGCCGGGGTAATGCCGCCCACCACCTTGGGGATGGTTTTGACGTCATAGTGAGGATTTCCCGGGTCCTCCCGCTCCGGGGAGTAAACCAGGAAAAAGTCCCGCCCCGCTTGGCCTTTTTCTGCCAGGATGGGAAGCACCAGCTCCGC
>JAFDHU010000167.1 GCA_019308625.1 Deltaproteobacteria bacterium | reverse complement strand
CTGAAGGAGGCCAATAGCTGGCTGGAGGAGAACCGGGATGTGGTGGCCCGGGAGCTGCGGGAGGGCTGGGCAGAAATAAAGCCGACAGTGCAGTCCATCCTGGACATTATGTGGGCAATGGTTCAGGCGGGAGCAGTACTGGCCAAGGTGTTAAGCAGCATTGCCGGCGCCTTGGGGCGGACCAGCGAGGCGATGAAGGTGGAAGGCGCCTTAACCGGGGGAATCTGGGATCTGGATGAAGCCGCCATTAAGGCACAGAAGGATATAGAAAAACTGGACCGGCAGATGGCCGGGTTGAGCCGTTACGAGGGGGGCTTTCTTGCCGGGGCCGGCCTGCCGGAAGCGGCGCCACTGGCCAAGCGGCCAACAAGGTCAGGAGAAGGAGCGGCCAGGGCGGGAACAGACACCCTCAAGGAACTGCGGGAAGAGACCGCCAGGCTGGCCAAGGAGTTGCAGGGGCAGTGGCTGGAGACCTGGAAGGTGATGGAGGAATCCTTCGGGCTGCGGGCCAAGCTGGCGGAGGAGTTCCAGAAGCGGGAGGGGGAGGCTCTAAAGTGGGTGGCCGGAGTCTGGGAGGGGCTCCTGGACGCGGAGAACCTGACCAACAAGGAGCGCCTCAAGGCCCAGAAAGAGTTTATCAAGGCCCGGCTAAAGCTGATTGACCAGGAGATTGCCGAGATCCGGAAAAAATATGGGGCCCTGGTGCCGGAGGAGGTGCTCAAGGCCTACAAAAAGGAGCAACTCCTGGATCTGGAGAAGGGCTTGGGGAAACATGCCAAGGAGCCCAAGTGGGTCAAGGACCTGTCCGGCATGCTGTCCCATGCGGTGAGCCGGGGGCTGGTGGGGCTCCTGAGGGGTGAGAAGACAGACTTCAAGGAGCTGGGCATCTGGATGGCGGAGGGCCTGCTGGAGCGGGGCGTAGATACCGTAGTGGAGATGGGGGTGCAGTTTGTGGCCTCGGCCCTGGGCCTGGTGCCGCCGATGATCGCCGGGGCCACCACGTCCGGGGCTATTCTGACTGCGTCCGGGGCTGCGCTGGCAGGCCAGATGATAGCCGGGGCAACAGCGGCTGCCGCCATATTGTCGGCAGCGTCATTCGGCCTGTTCCACGAGGGCGGCATAGTAATGCACCAGGGTGGGCTGGTGCCCCCGGTCAAGGCCCACGCCGGGCTGGCCCTGGCGCCGGACGAGCGGCTGGTCATCGCCCAGACGGGGGAGGGGATTCTGCCCCGGCGGACGATGGCCAAGCTGGGGCTGGCCAACTTTGAGCGCCTCCGGCGGGGGGATTTCCAGGTGGGCGGGGGAGAGTACTACCAGGTGGCGGTGACCCAGCACTTTCACCACCGGCTGACCCAGCGGGAGGCGGACCGGGCGGCCAACCTGCTGATAAAGGCCCTGGACAAGAAGTTGGCCAAGCGGGGCCGGCGCCTGGGAGGCTGAGATGGCCCGGGGGAAGATCGTGTTCACCCCCTGCGTGTCCCGGGCGGTGATATTGCCGGGGGACGCCTATCTGTCCCTGGAGGACGAGAGCTTCAACGCGGGCACCGGCGATTTGCACGTGGACGCGGTGCTCAAGGTGGAGGCGGACACGCCCCACCGGGAGGTGCTGGTGGCCGGCAAGGGCAACCCGCATCAGTCCGGCGGGGTGGGCTGGCAGGTGTTTGTGGACCGGGATCTGACCGCCCTGGGGCTCCGGATCAATGACGGCCAGGAGAACCCGGCGGTGTATCTGAGCGACCCGGACCTGTTCACCCTGGGGGAGTGGTTCTGGGCCTCCTGGGCCCTGGACCGGGACGGGGACCCGCAAATCCGGTTCAACGGGGGACTCTGCGGGGACGGCTACCTGGGCTACGGCGAGGCCGGCTACGGGGATTACGGCTACGGGGGCAGCCCGCCGCCGGCGGACTACGGCGGCAGCCTGGACAACTCCCTCCCCCTGGTGGCGGGCCAGAACGCCAAAATCAGCCTGGCCCACCTGAGAGTCGGACTGGGCCAGGTATGGCCGGATGCCTGGATCAGCCGGGAATGGTGTCGGCTGCGGTATGGTCTGGCGCCGGAGGTCTATGATTTCCTGGCCCTGTAGCTGTTCAACGACTCCCTGGCGGACCTCTCAGGCACCCGCACCTGGAGCTGGGAGGGAGAGGGGGCGGCGGCCTACGGGGACGGCTGGCCCTACGCGGCGGCGCCGCTGACCTATGAGTTTGAGCACAATTTTGAGTTCGGGCACGAGTTCGGGTATCTGCCGGACTTGGAGTTCATTGAACGGGCGGCGGACGGCACGGCCTACAGCTACCGGCAGGGGTACAAGCGGTTCTTCTCTCTGACATTTCCGTTTGTGAGCCAGGACCAGCAGGCCTTTTTTCAGGCCCTGTGGGCCAGCGGCGTGGCGTTCAAGTTTTTTGAGGATGCAGCCCGGCCGGATTATATCACTGCCATCCTGGCGGGGCCGCCGGCGCCAGCCAGTGTGTTTCACGGCATGCATCACGTTGAGGTGGAGATCCAGGAGGTATGATTCCGGCCCCGTCCGAGCAGTTTAAGGTCCAGGAGGCCAGGCGCCAGGGGGTGCACCCGGTGGTGCGCTTTTCCTTCTGGCCGCATTTTTACCTGGCCGGCATGGCGTCGGGGAGCTTCACCGAGTGCGCCAGCGTGGCGGCGGAAAAGATTGAGGCCGACTGGGCAGGCCTGGCCCCGGAGTGGGAATCGGAGGCATTAGAGGAGCGCTACGGGGAGTTTCCGGCCCAGGCCACGCCCTCCTGGGAACATGACCCCACGGCCTATGACCTGCACGTGTATCTGCGCACCGCGGCCAGTCAGGCGGCCTTGGCGGCGGCGGCTTGGGCGGAGCTCATCCAGGGGGCGGAAATCACCCTGGAGCGGTGGCGGCAGTTCCGGGCGGTGTGGGGGGCGTTCCGGTGGTGGGCCATGCTGACGGAACAGGCTGACTGTCCCCTGCAGGCCTATGCCACCAACAGCGCCAATCATTCCTATGTATCGTATGCCAGCCCCGGCTCCGGGGGGCAGAGCTGGATTGAGAAGCTGCGCCTCACCGGCGAGCTGACCCTGCCCCGGGCGGTGGTGCTGGAGCCTGGGGAGATCAGCTTGGACAAGCCGGTGGAGTTCGGCGAGCTGGTGGCCGGGGACCTGGAGGTGGCCCTGGCCAACCCGGACGGGTGGCTTGACCCGGAGAGCGACAATTTCGTGTTCGCCGGCAACCTGCCCTGGTACGGCAAGAGCCTGCTGGCGGACTATGGTTACCTCCTGCCGGACGGCACCGCGGAATATGTGCGGCTGTACGACGGACGCATTGTGGACTGGGAGCTGCTGGAGGCCGGAGAGGTGCCCAAAGCGCGGGTCAGCACCAGGGACTATGTGGCCGAGCTGCTGCAGCGGCCTTTCGGGGCCCGGGACGCCTCCGGAGAGGACCGGCCGGAGATCTACGGGGAAGTGCTGGCGGAGGCCCAGGAAATCAAGGACAGGTCGTATCTGGCCGCGGCGGACCGCACCGCCGGATTTGAGGCCGGGGATTTAAATGAGCTTTCCGGGGCCACGGTGTCGGGCGGGGGGTCATTGGCGGCAGTGGCGGACAGCGACGCCCACGGAGGCGGCTGGGTGCTCCGGGCCCAGGCAGACGGGGCCAACCAGCAGGCCTGGGGAGTGCTGAACCTGCGGGCGGCGCGCACCCGCATCCTGTTCACGGCCTGGGTCAGGGCCACAGAGGTGCCCCAGGAGCCGCAACACCGGCTGACCCGGTTTATGGGACTGCGGGGAGAGGGCGGGGATTTTGTCAGCCTTTATGTTGGGGAGGACGGGGTGGTGTGGCTCAAGCGCCATGACACCGGGGCGGTGGAGGAGACCTCCTGGAACCTGCGGCAATTCCCAGGGGCCTGGCGGCGGGTGAGCATCGGCTGCATCCGGGAGAATCCGGGCGACATCAAGGTCTGGGTTGACGGGGACGAGGTGTTTTCCCTGGGGAATAAGAGCTTATCCGGGAAGGTCGCCGGCGGCTGGGTGGGGGTGCGGACCGGGTCCAAGGCGGAGACATACACCCTGGATTTTGACGACCTGGAGGTCTATCCGGACTGCCGGTTCCAGGCTTATCTGGTCCCCGGAGGGCCGTTTGAGGACATTCTGGCGGTGTACACCGACGGGGTGCTGGAGCCCCGGCTGCGCCGGCCCGGGGGGCGGCTGAGCCGCCGGGGGCGGGGCCTGGCCAAGCGCCTGAGAG
>JAFDHU010000166.1 GCA_019308625.1 Deltaproteobacteria bacterium | reverse complement strand
TTCTATGCTTTAAATAAAAGGTGGCACAGGCTTTCAGCCTGTGCGTCTTAAGAAATGCATCTACCTGCTGCCGCTGCTATTGCTTAACCTGACATAAACCATCTCCATGGGCAGGCCCAGGGCGTCGGTTTCCGGAGTCTCCGGGAGGGTGGCCAGGCCCTGTTTGTGGCCCAGCAGGGCGGTGACGGCCAGGGCCAGGGCCGGCCAGGGCCAGGGCGTCCAGGAAGTCATCGGGGGCGGCCTGTCGGGGAGTGAAGGGGAGAGGGCCTTCCAAAAGCTTTCCCCAGGAGGGCTGCAGCCCGGCCAGGATGGCCTTAAGCAGTTGCCGTCGCTCCGCCGCGCCGGCCGCGGTGCGCTTGGGGTGGGCCAAGGGCCGCCCGCGGTTCAAGGCCCAGAAGCTCACCTCCGGATGGCTTTCCCGGACCACTCTTCTGGCAGAGGGCTCCCGCCGCAGCAGTTCGTCCACCTCCCGGATGCGGGGCACAATGCGCCACACTGCCTTGAAGATGCTTTTGCCGGTGAGGCGCAGATTCTCCCGGATGGCCGCGTCATAGTCGGGCTGATACACCGCGGCCCGGCAGGGCACCGGGAAGACGCTGGCCTTTCTGGGTCCCAAAACCCTCCGGGCCTCGCGATCGCAGCGCCGCGCCGCGGCTCCGCGTTCTTTCAAGCCGATGGGGATGTCCACCAGAATCAGGGAGGCCCGGCGGTTTTTGTCCCAGAGCCCGGAAAAAGCGTTTTCGGTTTTCAGTTTTCAGAAATTTGTCAATCTGAGGCCGGGGAGCCGCTCCGCTCAATGAAGTTCTTCAGCCGGGCGAAATACTCGCGGCCTGCCACCATATAGGTGTCATTGTGGTGGGCCCCCGGGATGAGGTAAAGCTCCTTGGGCTCCGGCGCGGCCTCAAAGACCCGGCGGCCCATGTCCACCGGGATGATCTCGTCCTGGGTGCCGTGCACCACCATGACCGGCGCCCGGACCTGACCGATTTTGCCCAGATTGTCGTAGGGCACCCGGGGCCGCCAGTCGAAAAAGAAAGGGGCATACAGCCGAGCCATCTCCTTGGAGTTGGTGAAGGGGGACTCCAGGATGAGAGCCCGGCAGGGATACCTGATCGCCAGGTCGGTGGCCAGGGCGGTGCCCAGGGAACGGCCGAAGAGCACGAGCTCTTCTCCGGGAAGGCCCCGGGACTCCGTCACATAGCGGTAGGCCGCCAGGGCGTCCTTGAAGGTCCCCTCCCGGCTGATGCGTCCTTCGGAGCGGCCATACTCCCGGTAGTCAAAGATGAAGACCTGAACCCCGGTCAGCTCCCACAGGAGCTTGAGGTTGTCCAGCCGGTGGCTGATGTTGCCGGCGTTGCCGTGGAACCACAGCAGGGTGGGTGAGCCCTCCCGGGGCACCCACCAGCCGTGGAGCTTCACCCCGTCTTCCGCCGGGAAAAAGACTTCTTCGTAGTCCAGCCCGTGGTCTGCCGGCGTGCCGATGAGATAAGGGTCAGGGAAAAACACAATCCCTTTTTCGGAAAATTCCCAGAACATTGACCACCTCTCATGCGGGACAAAGAATCGTCCGGAATGCTCTTGTGTTAAGGGGTTGGGGGAGTGGGCCTGGGAGAGGGGGCAGGGGCAGTGGCACAGGTTTTCCAACCTGTGACAGCCTCTGGTCCCCTCTCCCAAATTCAATCCGCCTCCATCATTTTAACAGGTAGCCGCCGATGTATCTCAGGGCCAGGGCGATGATGACCGCGCCCAGCCCCAGGCGGATGAGCGTGCCGGGGATGAATTTCTGCAGCCGGGCGCCCAGGTACATGCCCAGCAGCCCCCCCACCCCGAACAGGGCCCCCAGCAGCAGGTCCGGGCGCACGGCCTGGGCCGGATACCAGGGGGCGATGGCGTAGTAGATGCCCACCCCGGCCACCGAAGTGATAAAGGTGGACAGGAGGGCCGCGCCGGCAATGGTATAGATGGGCAGTTGAAACACCGAAGCCAAAAAGGGGGCGATGATGGCTCCGCCGCCGATGCCATAGGTGCCGCTGATGAGGCCCACCCCCAAGGCCAGCAGGAACAGGGCCGGGGCGTGAAAAGCGAAGTTCTCCCCCAGAAATTCAAAGGTCACCTGCCGCCAGCTTACCTGTGCGGTGCGCACCCGGGCCGCGGCTGGCAGGCTCTGACCGGTGGTGTGGCCCGCCTGCTTCAGGACCTGCTCCAGGCGCTGCTGCACCCGGGCCTCAAACTCCTGGATGCGGGCTTGGCGGCGCCGGGCCCAGGGGGTGTGGTCATAGAACAACCGCCCGCCGATGTACAGGAGCACGCACCCCACGAACACCTTGAAGCGGGTAGGGTCCGGCAGCCAGTTGATGCGAATCAGGGCCCCGAACAGCAGGCCCGGCAGAGTGCCCAGGATGACCACCAGGGCCACCGGCCAGTTCAGGCGGCCTTCCCGGAGATAGCGGTACACGCCGCTGGGGATGGCCACAATGTTGAACACCAGATTGGTGGAGCTCACCGCCGGGCTGGTGAACCTGAGCACGCTGACCTGAAAGGGCAGCAGCAGAAAGGCGCCGGACACCCCGCCCATGGAGGTGAAGGTGGAAATCACCAGGGAGACCAGGGGCGGCAGCAGGGGATGGGTGTCAACGCCAGAGACGGGAAAGTGCATAGGCTGGAGTTCGCCAGGTTTTCCTCATGGTAAGGACTAAGAGCGCGTAAATCAATCTAATTTTTGCCGGGCCTACCCGAGGCTTTCGGCCCCGCGGCCGGGAAATTCCTGGCATCGGCCCCGGCTCTGTGTAACAATAACCGGCAAATTATCACCTGATTCACCCCAAGGAACGGAAAGTCGCCATGACTCCTCAGGAAGCCTATCAGTGGCTGCTGCAACACCATCGGGACACCGCCTACCTGCGCTCGGTCAAGAAGCTCCTGGCCTGGGACCAGCGGACCTTCATTCCGGAGAAAGGCCACGCCCACCGGGCGGCGCAGCTGGCGGTGCTGGCCCGGCTGATTCACGAGCGGGACACCGACCCCCGGATAGGGGAGCACCTGAGCCGGGTGGAGGGCTCGGACCTGGTGCAGGATCCCGCCGGGGCGGAGGCGGTGAACGTGCGGGAGTGGCGCCGGGCCTATGAGATTCATACCAAAATCCCCACCGACTTGGCGGTGGCCCTGACCCGGGCCGCGGCGGAAGGCCAGACGGTGTGGGAGAAGGCCCGCCCCCAGAACGACTGGCAGACCTTTCAGCCCTACCTGGAGCGGCTGGTGTCCCTGAAAAAGGAGCAGGCCCAAGCCCTGGGGTATGAAAAGGAGCCCTATGACCCCCTGCTGGACCTCTATGAGGTGGGGGAAACCGCGGCGAGCGTGGCCGCGGTCTTCACTCCCCTGCGCCGGGCTTTGGCCGAGCTGCTTGAGGAAATTCCGGCCAGCTTCCGGGATCCTGACCTGAGCCTGCTTGAAGGGCCCTTCCCCCTGGAGCTGCAGGAGCGCTTCTGTCGCCGGGCCGCCGAACGCATCGGCTACGATTTTGCCGCCGGCCGTCTGGACGTCACCGCTCATCCCTTCAGCACCGGGGTGGGGCCGGGGGATGCCCGCATCACCACCCGCTACGACGAGCATTTCTTCCCCATGGCCTTTTTCGGGACCCTGCATGAGGCCGGCCACGCCCTCTACAACCTGGGCCTGCCGGAGGAGCACTGGGGCACCCCCCGGGGCGAGCCCGTGTCCCTGGCCATCCATGAGTCCCAGTCCCGGCTGTGGGAGAACCTGGTGGGGCGGTCCCGGCCCTTCTGGGAAGGCTTTTTCCCCGAGGCCCGGAAGACCTTTCCGGCTCTGGCTGAAGCGGACCTGGAGGCCTTTTATCACGCCATCAACCAGGTCAGGCCCAGCCTCATCCGGGTGGAAGCCGATGAAGTCACCTACAACTTGCATATTGTGTTCCGCTTTGAGCTGGAGCGGGCCCTGATGAAGGGCGACCTGCAGGTGAGCGAGCTGCCGGAGGCCTGGAACACCAAAATGCAGGAATATCTGGGGCTGACCCCGCCGGATTTCTCCCAGGGGGTCATGCAGGACGTGCACTGGTCCGCGGGTCATGTGGGCTACTTCCCCACCTATGCCTTGGGCAACCTTTATGCGGCCCAGTTTTTCGCCCAGGCCGCGGCGGACTTGGGCGACCTCTCCGGGAGGTTCGCCCGGGGGGAGTTTGCCCCCCTGCTTCAGTGGCTGCGGGAGAAGATTCACTCTCAGGGCAGCCGCTTCCGGCCCCGGGACCTGGTGCAGCGGGTGACCGGCCGGGAACTCTCGGCGGAGCCCTTTCTGCAGTACTTGAGGCAGAAATTCCTTGAGGCCGGCTAGGCGGGCACCTCCGGCTCCGGCCGGGGCGCGGCCCGCACATTCCATAGTTCAAGGAGACTTCCGGTATGGTCAAAAGGATTGTGGCGGTGTTGGGTTTGCTCCTCCTTATGGCCCTGCCCCTGGCCGCGGCGGGGCCCAAGCCCCTGTCCCCGGTGGGGCAGATCACTTTTGAAGCCCGCACGCTGGGCCTGGGCGCCACCTTTACCTGGGGCCGGGGCTGGCTCACCTTCCAGGGCAAAACCTACCCCATCAAGGTGGAAGGCCTAGGGATCGTGGGCCTGGGCTACTCCAAGGTCAACGCCATCGGCAAGGTCTACAACCTGAAAACGCCTTTGGACATCACCGGCACCTACGTCCAGGCCGGGGCCGGCATCGCGGTGGTGGGCGGGGTCAAGGGCCTGCTGGCCAAGAACGAGCAGGGCGTGGTCATTGACCTCACCGCCATGCAGGAGGGGGTGAGCTTCAACCTGGGAGGCGGCGGCTTCACCATTACTCTGACCACGCCGCGCTAATCTCAGGGAGCTTTGCAGGTTATCCCGGAGGGGGGAGGGGTCGCGCTCCGGCCCCCTCAGAAGACTTGCCCCAAGCTCAAGGGCCGGGGACGCAGCAGCAATCCGGC
>JAFDHU010000165.1 GCA_019308625.1 Deltaproteobacteria bacterium | reverse complement strand
TGAGTCAGCAGGAGGCGCCGCTCCCCTGCGTCTATGGTCAGATACCGGGGCAGGGACAGCAGATACCGGACCGTGTCCCGGTGCACCCTGGCCTTGGTCCAGCGGAAAATGTCCTTGGCCATCTCGGAGATGGCCGGGTTGAGATATTCGGCCACTGGGTCGGCGCAGTCTGCTGCCACGGCCAGGTCATAGTTGCCCACCACCCCGGGAATCCCCAACTCCCGGATCCTGGCAGTGACTTCATCCGGAAAGGGATTGTACCCCACCAGGTCCCCCAGGTGATAGATTTGCCCAATGCCCAGGGTGGCAATGTCGGCCAGCACCGCCTCCAGGGCCGGCAGATTGCCGTGAATATCAGAGATTACCGCGAACTTCATGGCAAAAGGACAAGCCCGGGATTTATCAAAATGCTTTAGGGGCGCAATGTCATACCTGTCCCCTTGTTCAGGGCGGTTTGCGCTAATCCTTCTCCTCCACCTGGTAGCCCGCCTCCCGGAGTGCGGCCATGATGCGGTCGCCGTGCTCCGGACCCAGGATTTCCAGGTGTACTTCCACCCGGGTCAGCTCCAGGGGCAGGTCCCGGCTCATGCGGTCATGGAAGAGGTGGAGGATGTTGGCCTCCTCCCGCCCCAGGAGGCTGGCCAGGCGCCCCAGGGAGCCGGGGGTGTCGGAGAGAACCACCCTGAGGGTGAGCAACCGCCGGTAGCTCAGCAGGGCCCTGACCAGCACCCGTTCCAGCAAAGGCACGTCCATGTTGCCGCCGCTGACCACCAGGACCACCTGGTCTCCCAGGGGGCGGTCCCGCAAGGGCCCCAGGAAGGCTGCAGCCGCGGCGGCCCCGGCGCCCTCGGCCAAAACCTTTTTCTTCTCCAGCAGGACCAGCACCGCCCGGGCGATCTCCGTCTCCCCCACCAACACCAGGTCATCCAGATATTTCCGCAGGAAGGGAAAAGTGTGCCCCCCGATTTCCGGCACCCGGATGCCATCGGCCAGGGTGGGCCGGGTTTCCGTGTAAACCGGGCGGTTCTGCTCCAGGGCCCGGGCCAGAGAGGGCGCTTGGGCCGCCTGCACGCCGATGACCCGGATGCCGGGCCGCCGCTCCTTCAGGGCCAGGGCCGCGCCAGCCGCCAGGCCGCCGCCTCCCACGGGAAGGACCACGGTGTCCGCCTCCGGCAGGTCTTCTATAATTTCCAGACCCAGGGTGCCCTGGCCGGCCACCACTTCCAGGTCATCGTAAGGGTGAATGAAAATGTAGCCCTGGGCGGCCAGCTCCCTGGCCTTTTCCAGGGCCTCGTGCAGGTCGCGGCCGTACAGCAGCAGGTGGGCGCCATATCCCTGGACCGCCAGCCGCTTGGAAATGGAGGCCCCCAGAGGCATGACGATGGCCGCAGCCAGATTCAGGGAGTGCGCCGCGAAGGCCACCCCCTGGCCGTGGTTGCCGGCCGAAGCCGCCACCACCCTCAGCCCTTCGCCCCGCTCCTTCAGTAGCTTTAGGCGGTGCACAGCCCCCCGGAGCTTGAAGGAACCTGTGGTTTGCAGGTTTTCCAGCTTCAAGAAGACCTGGCAGCCGCTCAGGCGGCTCAAAGTCTGGGAATAAACCAGGGGGGTCCGCAGAACCAGCCCTGAGATTCTGGCTCGGGCCGCTTCAAGGTCCTTGATGGTCATGGGGACAAGGGGGGCGAAGGACCGGAAGGCCCACTTCCGGCCTTGGGATCCTGCTCAGATATGCTGGGCCTTGCGCCAGCCCGCGGCCTTCAGAGTGGCCACATAGGCCAACCACTCGGATTTCAGTGCTTCCATATACTCCTGCAGGCTCTTTTGAATCAACGGGGAAAGCCGCTGGTGCAGCTCAGAGTTCACCTCGTGATCCAAGGGCGAAAAGCCCTGCCAGGACAAGTAGCCTTCATCAAACAGGAAATCCGGGCCGACCTCGGTGTTCAGGCCCCGCTGTTGCAGAAAAAACCGGGCCGCGGGCATGTCATATTCCAAAATCCAGCCGCAGTCCTCCACCATGCAGGCGTCGTTCCATTCAGCCTGGGAGCTGCACTCCGGGCAGTACAGAGCGCGCAGAATTTCCGGGGTGAGCACATTGTCCCGGAAGCTCAAATAGGCCCGACGCCGACCACAAAGACAAGCGCGACTTTGCTGTAGGCACATGATTTCCCCTTTGCGCCAGACTAGCCTGGCGGAGTTTCTTACTTCTTACTAGTTTTGTCTTATAATTACAAGTGAAGCGCCAACCATACATGCTTCACGGGAGCAAAGGGCATGTCCGTAATCCCCGAGCTGCTGGCCCGGGTGCCGGGAAAATTCTCCACCGAGCTGGGTATTGAGGTACACGCCGGGGCCGCCGAACGCCAAAAGTGGTTCCTGGCGGCCATCCTCTTCGGCGCGCCCATCTCCGGAACCCTGGCCGCCCGCACCTATCGGGTGTTTGCGGCTCGAGGCGTGCTCACTCCGGACGCGGTGCTGGCCCAGGGCTGGGACAATCTGGTGGCGCTCCTGGATGAGGGCGGCTACACCCGCTATGACTTCAAAACCGCCACCAAGCTGCTCCGGGTGATGGAGACTCTCAAAGAGAGCTACCGCGGGGACCTGGAGCGCCTGGCTGCCGCTTCCCGGGACTATGCTGACTTGGAAAGGCGCCTCTGCGGGCTGGCACCGGGAATCGGCCCCACCACTGCCCAGATTTTTCTGCGGGAGCTTCGGGGCGTCTGGCCCCAGGCCGACCCGCCTTTAAGTTCTCTGGCCCGGCTGGCCGCGGAGCACCTGGGCCTGCTCCCTTCCGGCCTTGATTCCCGGGCTGCCTTGGCGGCCCTGCAGGAGAAATGGCGCACCGAGACCGTGGCCGGCTGCGACTTCGCCGACCTGGAAGCAGCCCTGGTGCGCCTGGGCAGGGACTTCTGCCGCAAGCCGGCCAGATGGCCGGACTGCCCCATGAGCCGCTTTTGCGGCAAATCCTAAAGAATATCGAAAGGTCTTGGCTTTGATTCCCCAAAGCCTGGGTAAAAGTCTGGGCATTTACTACTCGGAGCGTAAAACTGATTGATTTCTTGTCATTCTGAAGCCCCCTGGGGCCGAAAAATCTAGACCCTTCCCCCTCGGCTCAGGGTGGCAAAGGGAATTGTCTTTTTGCTTCTTATATAACTTGCTCCGGTGCTTGGCTATCCAGCCGTTTTTGCCTTATCCCCCTTCGCTGCTGGGCAAAGATTGCCGGGACCTTAAGACCCAGTTTGGACAACTCCTTTAAATCACGCCTCTTTTTCTTCTGGCATTCATCTTGCTTTCAGAAGGCAGCAAACCCATACAGAACAGAGGAGGCCCGGTTTGGAGATTTCCGGCGTATCCCCATATCTGACGGCCCAGGTACCCGAGGACCAGGAAACGGCGACTAACGCACGGGAGGCGGGCACCCCCCCAAAAACCGCGGCGTCCCAGGAAAGCCCGGCGGGGGACCGGGTGGAGCTGGTGCGAGCCCAAAATCAGGCCTCGCCCCTCCCGGAAGACCTTGACCTGAAAAAGGCGGTGATTCTGCTGGGCCAAGTGGAGCACCAGCTTAACCTGCTGGCGCGGCAGGACCTGCGCCAGCTTTATCAGTTTGACCGTCTGCGGGAGCTTTGCTGCCGCCTCTACGGCCCGGCAGAGTCCTGAGTCAGACAGCCAAAACCAGGTTTATAAGGAGGACGAGGTCCGGGGATACTGTTTTTCCTGGTGGACCAGTTTTGCGCTATCGCTGACCTAAAAACAAAAGCCAGATTCTCTGCGCTCCCTGGGGCGGCAGCCCGCTGCTGGGATTGAGGGCGGTCACCGTCCGGGGGTTCCTCCACCGGGAGTGCTGGCCCCCACACAGCCTGCCCAGGGGTCCCTGGACTACACCACCTGTTAAGGTCAATGGCATATGAAAATTGAAGATTTGCTTCTGCTGCCACATTTTCCGGAACCACGGCCGTCCAGAGGGCCGGCAGGGGAGAAGTTCGCCGATTGCCTGAGTGAAGCGCTGGCCTCCGCCTCCCAGACCGTCGAAGGCCTGCCCGCGGTGGGGGACCTCAGCCCGGACAAGGTCGGGGACATGCCGGCGGAGCTGGCGGAAGCGGTTCTGGCCCGCCTGGAAATCTTCCAGACCTGTCTGGCCCGGGGAGAAATCACCCTGAAAAAAATGGCGCCGCTGATCCAAAAGCTGGAGGAAGACAGCCTGAGGCTTAAAGAGGCGGCCCAGGAACTCCCTGAAAATTCCCCG
>JAFDHU010000164.1 GCA_019308625.1 Deltaproteobacteria bacterium | reverse complement strand
CTGCACGATCACATCGGTCAGATCCTGGCCCTGACCCAAATCAGGCTGGGGGTGCTGCGTCAGGAGGCCAACACCCCTGAAGTCCGTCACGTGGTGGAGGAAATCAGGGATTACATCGGCCAGGCCATTCACTATACCCGCTCCCTCACTTTTGAGCTGGGCCTGCCGGTGCTGTATGATTTGGGCCTGGAAGCTGCAGTGGAGTGGCTGGCCGACCAGTTCCAGGAGCAGCACGGGCTCAGCATCCGCGTCCATCGGGATGCCCAGCCCAAGCCCCTCAGCGAAGCGGCCAGCGTGCTCACCTTCCGGGTGCTGCGCGAATTGCTGACCAATGTGGTCAAGCATTCCCAGGCTACCGAGGTCAACATCTCGGTGACCCGGCACGGCAACTATCTGAGCCTGAAAGTGGCTGACAACGGCCGGGGATTTGACGCCGCAGAGCTCCGGGGCAGGGCCGGCCGGGGCGGCGGCTACGGCCTGTTCAGTGTGCGGGAACGCTTGAATCATCTGGGGGGTTATCTGGAGGTGACCTCGGAGCCGGGGCGAGGCACCACCGCCACCATTGTGGTGCCCCTGGAGCGGGGCGACTTGCTGCTCGGTTATGCCCGGGTAACCCATTAGGTCGGCTTCCGGTGACATGGAAGAGGAAGTTTTCATCTCCGCCCATGGCCTTACACTGGAGGGGCGCTTGGTTCCCGGCACCTCCGCCGGAGGCGCGGTTATCGCCCATCCCCATCCCCTTTATGGTGGCAGCATGGACAACAATGTGGTGTGGACCGCCCACCAAGCCTTTGTCGCCCGGGGCTGGTCCACCCTGCGCTTCAATTTCCGGGGCGTGGGCCGGAGCACCGGCACCTACGGGGAGGGTCTGGCCGAAGTGGCGGATGTGGCCGCAGCGCTCTCCTTTCTTCGCCAGCGCTGCTCCGGCCCTTATGTAATTGCCGGCTATTCCTTCGGAGCCGCGGTGGCCGCCCGGGCCATGCTGTCCGGTCTGGACGCCGATGGGCTTATACTTGTCTCTCCGCCCATCGCCTTGATGGACATGGATTTCCTGCCCCGGGTGCCCCGGGTTTTACTCGTCGTAGCCGGCGATGCCGATTCGCTCTGTCCTCTGGACCGCCTGCAGGCCGCTCTGAAAGCACGGCATGCGGCGGTGGAGCTGGCGGTCATTTCGGGAACCGACCACTTTTACGGCGGCAGGGAAGAGCAGCTTTTCCGGCTGCTACGAGATCACCCCTTGAACCTCCTGGCAACCGGCTGAACCCCGCTCCGTCCAGGGCGGCCGCGCTTTCGAGATTCAAGTTTATACTCAGGCTGAAGGGACCCCCCGTGGCTGACTCGGTTCTGATTATTGCTGGTCATGCTGCCTGCCTGGCGCCGGTATTCGGCGAGTCAGCCGTAGTTCGCTTGGCCAGGCTGGCCCTTTCCCTGGACCTCCCGGTACATCTGTGGCTGACCCCGGAAATCCGCCAGGCCCTGGGTTCCGAGTTTTACCGGCTCCTCGGGCCCATGGCCCCCCGGGTGATGACAGCCGCGGAGATGCTGGAGGCCGCCCGGACCTGGAGGCCCGACCAGGGAAAAAAAATTCTGGTTCTGCCGGCCACCAGCGTCTGGGATCGGCTGAGTCTGAGGCAGAGGCTGGAAGACTTCGCGGCTCCATCGGAAGGCGGAACCAGTCCCTTTTTGATGGCCCAGGCTGAATTGGCAGAGGCAGTCCGGGCATGTCTGGAGAATCGCTTGCCCCGAGCCGGCTCAAACCGCGGTCTCCTGCCTTTTTTGCTGGCAGATGCCTCCCAAGGCTCTCTGGCTGAGGCACGTCTGGTGCAGCATCTGGCGGCGTCCACTCAGGCCAGCGACGGTCTGCTGGCCCGGTGGGTGGACCGCCCCCTGTCCCGGGCCCTCAGCCCCCACTTGGCCCGGAAGCGGGTCCCCCCCAACCTCATCACTCTGGCCGGCATGAGCCTCGGCCTGTTGGGGGCCTGGCTGCTGGCCCGGGCGGGGTATGGGCCGCATCTTCTGGGGGCTCTCCTCTTCTGGAGCGCCGTGGTGCTGGACGGGGTGGACGGCGAAGTGGCCCGCCTCACCCTGCGGGAGTCCGCCTTCGGCCACTATCTGGACATAATCACCGACAACCTGGTGCACGTGGCCGTCTTCATCGGCATGGCTGTGGGGCTTTACCGGGATACCGGCTACTCTGGCCACCTGTATGCCCTGGCTGCCCTGATTCTGGGCTTCGGTCTATGCGCTGTGGCGGTTTACCAGGTGGTGGGGAAAAAGGAGAACTCCCGGGAAGCCTGGTCACCCTTGGCAGCGAAGTTGGTCAAGGCCCTGAACAGCCGGGATTTCGCCTATCTGGTGGTTTTGCTGGCCTTCATCAACCGGCTGTCCTGGTTTTTGTGGGGTGCCGCGGGGGGGACCTATCTTTTCGCCTTGGGACTGTGGCTTCTGCCCCGCTACCACCGGGCCCGGCCCTCCTGAAGGGTGGCCCTCCGCGGCGGTCTTGGCCCCCCTCCGGTTCTATGGTATGTTCTCGGCCTATGAATCAGGTTGATCTTGCCAGGTTACAGGGGCTTCTGTTTGACCTGGGTGGCACTTTGGACGGTGACGGCGAGCACTGGCTCAACCGGTTTGTCTTGCTTTATCGGGAGCACCTGCCGCAGGTGGATTTTTCCTCCCTGAAAGCTGCCTTTTACCAGGCTGAGGAGGCCTGCCTGCGGGATCCCAGAGTCGCCTCCCTGGACCTGCCGGGTTTGATCGCCTTCCATGTATCCTGCCAACTCAAGGCCCTGGGAATTTCCTCCCCCCAGGTTCAAGAGCTCCTTTCCCGCGCCTTTCTGGCCTCCTGCCGCCGGTATTTGAAGCGCAATGCCGCGGTTTTGGCCCGTCTGGCCCGCCGTTTTTCCTTGGGAGTGATTACCAACTTCTATGGCAGCGCTGCCCGCATACTGGCAGAGGAAGGCCTGGGGGAGTTCCTCTCGGTGGTCGTGGATTCGGCCACCGCAGGGGTGCGTAAGCCGAATCCGGCCATTTTTCAGGCGGCCCTGGACAAGATGGCCCTCCTCCCGGAGCGGGTGGCGTATGTGGGGGACTCCTACCGCCAGGACATGGTGCCGGCCAAGCAGGTGGGTCTGGTCACCATCTGGTTGCGGAACGACGCCATGTCCGCGCCTTTGCCGCCGGATTTTGACCCCGCGGTGGCTGATTTTGAAATCCACACCCTTCCCGATCTGGAGGCTCTGCTCCCATGAAGGCGGGCATCATTGCCGCGGGTGAGGGCCGGCGCCTGGCCGGGGGCGGGGTGGCTGTCCCTAAGCCTCTGGTACAGGTGGCCGGAGAGACCCTGCTGGGCCGGGCCATCCGGGAAGCCGCTCGGGCCGGGGCCGAGCGGGTGGCGGTGATCGCCAATCCGGCTTTCCCAGAGGTGGCAGCTCATCTCAAGGCCCACTCCTGGCCGGTGCCGGTGGACCTTAGGGTGTGGGCCAGCCCCAATTCCCTGGAAAGCTTCCTGGCCCTGAAGCCCTTGTTGCAGGGCGGCCCCTTTTTGCTTTTGACCGTGGATGCGGTGCTCACCCCCGGGGCCCTGGCCGCGTTTGTGAGGCAAGCCCGGCAAGCCGCCGCTTTAGGGTCTCTGGGCATAACCGCCTTTAAAGAGGATGATGAACACCCCCTGTTTGTGGAGCTGGATGACTATGGGCGCATCCTGGCCGTGGGCCGGGGCCCCAGCCCCTGGGTCACCGCAGGCTGCTATTTTTTCCAGCCCCAGGTGTTTCAGTGGGAGGATGCAGCTAGGCGCCGGCACCTTGACGCCTTGCGGCAGTTTCTGGCCCTGTTGGTGGAGGAGGGCTTCCCCCTGTGGGGCATAGACATGGGCCCCTGCGTGGACGTGGACTATCCGGAAGACATCGCCCGGGCCGAGGCCCTGCTTAAGGAAAAGGCGGTGGCCTGGGATAAGGGGGAAAGGTAAAATAGAGGTGGGAAAAGGCGGGGGGGTCGGGCCGCGCGCTGCGCTGAGGCCCCCGCCCGCGGCCGGCCATGCGCCATTTGATTTACGGCATGTATCGGGAAAAATCCCTGTCTCCGGGCAAGGTGGAGGCGGACGCGGCCATCCTGGACGCGGTGCTGGCGGGTCTGGCGGCCGCGGGCTGGGAGGTGGACCGCCTGTCCGCGGATTTTCCCCCTCCCGCGCCGCCGCCGGAGGCCGCCGCCATCCTCCACATGGCTCAGGGTCCGGCTGCCCTGGAGGTGCTGGAGCGCTGGGA
>JAFDHU010000379.1 GCA_019308625.1 Deltaproteobacteria bacterium | reverse complement strand
TACGGCCTCATGGCCCTGCAGCGGGCGGTGGCGGCAAAGGCGGGCTTGCCTCCCGGCCCCGTCACCGTGTTCAGCCACTCCATCAGCATTGACCCCAAAGAGCTGGACCGGGCCTTGGCGGTGGTGGGGAAGCGCCAGTGGAAGATGCACCTGGACCCCTGCGGCTACTTCCGGGTGACCCTGGACGGCGATGAAATCCTGGTGGAGCACCGCTTTGAGGACGTGACCCTCAAGGAATACCGGGGCCGGACCGCGGTAGCCCTGCAGCACCGGATCGCCCGGGATTTGGCGGTGCTGGGGCGCCAGTTGGCCAAGGCGGAGCTGGCCCTGAAAGAGGGCCGGGAGTTTGTCCAGGACTGAGGGGAGGCCGCCCCGGGCTAGAAGCCATCGCTGCTGAGGCAGAAGGCGGGTGGGAAGGCCGCCGGCCGGAGAAATAATCAGGGGCCAGAAGGAGATGCACCGGAACCTGAATCACCGCCTGATTCTCATCGGCACGGTGCACGATGACCCTTGGGGCTATGAACGGGCCTTGGGGCTTCTGGAAGCCCTGCTGGCGGAGCTGCCGGAGGGGGCCGAGGAGCATCCGGCCCTGCGCCGGGTGGCCGCCCGTCTGGAAATGCCCTTTGAATGGCGGGCGGCCTGGGACTACGGCCGCCGTCATGGGGCGCGCTGGCGGCCCGTTGACCTGAGCGCTCCGGCCCGGCAGCACCTGCCCCGCTATGCCCGGGAGCTGCTGGACCCGGAAAACTTAAGGCGGCTGCTGGAGTCCTGGGAGGAGTCCCTGGAGGCCCAGGTGGCGGCGGCCTACCGCCGGGCCCGCCTGAGCCTGGAGCGGCCTCTGTGGCGGCCGCCTGCCACCAACAGCAAGGTGGAGCGGCTGCGGGAGCTGGTCATGGCCGCCCGCCCGGCTGGCGGGCCGGGGCCTGCGGGTGGCCCACCTGGGGGGCTGGGAACATATAGCCTCCTGGGAGGACGGCGGCAGTCTGGCCGCACTGCTGGCCGATTTGCACCCGGCGCGGCTGTTTCTGGATGAGGCCGAGGAGCTGGCCGCGGCGGCTCAGAAGCCGGAATTCCCGGACCTCCTCCCGGTTGTCGCCCTTTATGCAGGTGAACAAGTTCCTGGAGACCTGACATGGAAAACCGCCCCCTGACCCTGCCTTTCGGGCCCGAGCGCCGGATGCGGGTGGTACTGGGTCTGCCCCGGGCCGCCACCATGGACGCGGTGCTGATTCTGGGCCACGGGGCCAACAACGACCTGAACCACCCGGTGCTGGCCGGCGTTAACGAGCGCCTAGTCCGGGAGGGGGTGGTCACGGTGCGCTTCAATTTCCCCTATGCCGAGGAGGGCCGCAAAAGGCCCGATCCTGACCGGGTGCTGGAGGACGCCATGGCCCTGGTCCTGGAATATGTGGCTCAACAGAGAGATTTTCAGGGCATGGAGATTTTTCTGGGGGGAAAATCCCTGGGCGCCCGCATCGCCGCCCAGCTCACGGCCCAAGGCGCCGGGGTCAGCGGCCTGGTGTTTTTGGGCTACCCCAAGGCCCGACGATTTGCGGGACCAGCCCCTGTATGTCCTCCCCTGTCCGGTGCTGTTCCTTGAAGGCAGCCGGGACCCGTTTTGCCGGTCCGTTTTGCCGGTTTGACCGGCTGGGGGAAGTGCTGGGAAAACTGCCGGTGCGCGCCGACCTTCATGTCCTCCCCGGCCTGGGACATTCCTATGAAAGAGGCCAAGGCGAGGCCGCTCCGGAGGTACTGGATGAAATCAGCCGGGTGATAGTGGCCTGGATGGAGAGTTTGTAGTGGGCTGTCAGCTAGCAGCGGCCAAGCATCAGCCCTCAGGGCAAAATCCTGAAGCTGCGACCGGAAGGCTTCCTTTGTCTCCAATTGTTTAGAATATGCCCAATTTAAAGACGCACAAGGAAAGGCACTATAATAAAAGCATAAAAAAGTGAGCACTGGTCATGCTGAGGCCCCCTCACGAGCCGAAGCATCTAGACCCTTCGCTTACGCTCAGGGTGACAATGGGC
>JAFDHU010000163.1 GCA_019308625.1 Deltaproteobacteria bacterium | reverse complement strand
AGTGCCCAGAAGATAGGAGCCTTCATACACGGCGTTGCCCCGCAGCATGGGGAAGACGAAGTCCCGGACGAACTCTTCTTTCAAGTCCTCCACGAAGACTTCATCGGCGCCGGTAGCCCGGGCCTTGTCGGCCACTTCGGCCACCTCCTCCCCCTGCCCGATGTCGGCGCAGAAGGCCACCACCGGGCACTGGTAGGTTTCCTTGAGCCATTTAAGGATTACCGAGTGATGTCCATAGGATTTGCTTCCTTGCGGGATGCTGACCCTTGCCGCAGGTTCCCGAAGCAGCCCCGTCAGTTATTTCTGGTTCCCAAGCTGGAGCTTGGGAACCAGGTAGGAATTTTGTCATTCTGAGGCCCCGTAGGGCCCGAAAAATCTAGACTCTTCGCCTGCGGCTCAGGGTAACCAAAGCCGGGCCTTGGCAACCGGATATGCAATCTTTTAACTGGTTACTGTTCACTGGCCCCTGATTACCGCCCCAGCAGCCACTCCAGCAGCGGCAGTGCAGCACGATGGCCTCCGGCGCGGCGTGCTGCAGCAGTGCGGTATTCACCTGATAGGGCTGGAACACCTGCCGGCGGACTTCGGCCTCCCCCTCCTGGCCCATGGAGGCCCACACATCCGTGTTCACCACCTGGGCTCCGGCCACGGCCCACACCGGGTCCTCTCCCAGATAGACCGGCCGGTTTTCCCGGGCTGCCTGGTCCAGCAAATCCCGATCCGGCTCATAGCCCTGAGGACAGGCCAGATACAGTTCAAAGTCCCGGCGCAGGGCCGCGGTGATCCAGGAGTTGGCCACGTTGTTGCCGTCCCCCACCCAGGCTATTTTCAAGCCCTCCAGCCGCCCGAAACGCTCCTCCACAGTCATGAGGTCGGAGAGCACCTGGCAGGGATGATGGGTGTCGGTGAGGCCGTTGATGATGGGAATGTCGGCGTATCTGGCCAGCTCCTCCACCATCTCCTGGGCGTAGGTGCGCACCACCACCGCGTCCACGTAGCGGGACAGCACCCGGGCGGTGTCGGCCAGGGGTTCGGCCCGGGCCAACTGGGTCTGGCCCCGCTCCAGATAGATGGTGGAGCCGCCCAACTGGGCCATGCCGGCCTCAAAGGACACCCGGGTCCGGGTGGAGGGCTTGTCAAACAGCATGGCCAGGGTCTTGCCCTTCAGGGGACGAGGAGCGCGGCCTTCCCGGTGCATGGCTTTGAGCTCATGGGCCCGGGCCAGGAGCTGCTCAATCTCTGTCCGGCTCAGGTCCAGGATGGTCAACAGGTCCCGTTTCATAAAGGCATCTTCTCCAGTGCCGCGGCCAGGATTTCCAGCCCCTGGTCCAGTTCCGCCGGCTCCACGATCAGGGGTGGCAGCAGGCGGATGACGTTTCCCTGGGTGCAGTTGACCAGCAGGCCCTGCTCCCGGCAGGCGTCCACCACCGGGGCACCTTCCGCCTCCAGCTCCAGGCCCCACATCAGCCCCACGCCCCGCACTTCCCTGATGACAGGAAAACGTGATTTGAGGTCCTGGAGCCGGTCTTCCAGATAGGCTCCTTTTTCCCGGACCGCGGTAAGAAATTCCGGGGCGCCGACGATTTCCAGGGCGGCTTTGGCCGCGGCGGCCAGCACCGGGCCGCCGCCGAAGGTGCTGGCATGGGTGCCGGGGGTGAAGGCCTGGGCCACCTCCTCCTTGGCCAGCAGCGCCCCCATGGGCAGACCGTTGGCCAGGGCCTTGGCCACGGCCATGATATCCGGGGTCACCCCGAAGCGCTCGTAGGCAAACAGCCGGCCGGTGCGGCCCATGCCGGTCTGGACTTCATCAAATACCAGGAGCACTTCCCGTTCGTTGCACAGCCGGCGCACCGCCAGCAGATAATCGGGGTCCGCCGGGTTTACGCCGCCCTCCCCCTGGATGGGCTCCAGCAGCACCGCGCAGGTACGGTCATCCACTGTGGTATCCAGAGCGTCAAAGTCATTGAAGGGCACAAACACAAACCCCGGCAGCAGGGGCTCAAAGCCCTGCCGGAACTTCTCCTGGCCGGTGGCGGACAGGGCCCCGAAGGTGCGGCCGTGGAAGGAATTGTGCATGCAGACCAGACGATGTTTTTCCGGTCCGAAAAGCTCGGCGGCATATCGCCGGGCCAGCTTGAGGGCCGCCTCCACAGCCTCGGCGCCGCTGTTGCAGAAAAACACCCGGTCGGCAAAGGTCAGGCGGACCAGCTCTTCGGCCAGCTCGATTTGGGGAGTGGTGTAGTAGAGATTGGATACATGTACCAGCTCCTTAAGCTGGGTGGCCGCGGCGGCGGCCACGGCCGGGTGGGCGTGGCCCAGGTTGCACACCGCCAGTCCGGCTACAAAATCCAGATATTCCCGGCCGGCCTCATCCCACACCCGGCAGCCTTCCCCTTTGACCAGCAATAGGGGCTGCCGGCTGTAAGTATGCATCAGAACGGCGTCGCTTCGGTCCCGCCAGCTTTTCCCGGTCAAGCCGCTCCCCCTTTCTCCCTGCGGAAGGCTGGCCGGCTTGCCGCTCGGTTCCGACCTTCCGGACCAGCTTCATCAGGCTACGATTTCTGTACCGATTCCTTTGTCGGTGAAGATTTCCAGGAGCACCGCGTGGAGCACCCGGCCGTCCAGGATGTGGGCCTTGGCCACGCCGGCTTCCAGGGCCTCCACACAACACCGGAGTTTGGGCACCATCCCGCCCGAGGCGGCACCCGCTTTCACCAAAGTCACCGCCTGATGGCGGGTGAGGCTGGAAACCAGCTGCCCCTGCCCGTCCAGCACCCCGGGAACGTCAGTCAACAGAATAAGTTTGGCCGCGCCCAGCGCGCCGGCCACCGCGCCGGCCACCGCATCGGCGTTGATGTTGTAGGTTTCCCCGCCCTCCCCCACCCCCACCGGAGCAATCACCGGGATGAACTGCTGGGCCTGCAGGGTGTGGATAAGCCGGGGGTTGACCGCGGTCACCTCCCCCACCAAGCCGATGTCAATGATTTCCGGGGGCTCATCCCCCCGGGGGCGGTAGAACTCCAGCTTGCGGGCCTCCAGCAGGCGGCCGTCCTTGCCGCTCAGGCCTACGGCCCGGCCGCCCGCGGAATTGATGAGATTGACGATTTCCTTGTTGATTTTTCCGGCTAACACCATTTCCACCACGTCCATGGTGGGCGCGTCGGTGACCCGGAGGCCCTCCACGAAGCGGGTGGGGATGTTCATCTGGGACAGCACCTGGCCGATCTGGGGGCCGCCGCCGTGCACCACCACCGGATGGATGCCCAAGTATTGGAGCAGAGTGATATCCTGGGCAAACCCCTTTTTCAGCTCTGGCTCCTTCATGGCCGCGCCGCCGTACTTGATCACCAGGGTCTGGCCCTGGAACCGGCGCATGTAGGGCAGGGCCTCCAGCAGCACTTCGGCCTTGTTGATCCATTCCTGGGTCATGGCGTGGGGCTTTCAGCCGTCAGGTCTCAGCTTTAAGCTCTCAGCTAATAATTTCTCGCCCGAGACGAAGTTTAAGTACTCTATGTTTTAACCGAAAATCGAAAACTGAAAACCGGAGACTCACAAAATATACCGGCTTAAGTCCTCGTCTTCAATGAGCCCGGCCAGGCGCTCCCGCACGTACTGGTCGGTGATGGTGATTTTTTGCCGGCTCAGCTCCGGGGCGTGGAAGGAGATGTCCTCCAGAAGCTTTTCCATGACCGTGTGCAGGCGCCGGGCCCCGATGTTTTCGGTGCGCTCATTGACCCGGGTGGCCAGCAGGGCCAGCTCCCGGACCGCTTCAGGGGTGAACTCCAGGGTGATGCCTTCGGTTTCCATCAGGGCCTGATACTGCTTGATCAAGGCGTTTTCCGGCTCGGTCAGGATGCGCTCAAACTCCTTGGGGCCCAGGGCGTGAAGTTCCACCCGGATGGGGAACCGCCCCTGCATTTCCGGGATGAGGTCCGAGGGCTTGGACATGTGGAAAGCACCGGAGGCGATGAACAGAATGTGGTCGGTGCGCACCATGCCGTATTTGGTAATCACCGTGGTGCCCTCCACGATGGGCAGGAGGTCCCGCTGCACCCCTTCCCGGGAGACGTCCGGCCCCCGGCCGTGGTCCCGCCCGGCGATTTTGTCAATTTCATCCAGGAAGATGATGCCGCTCTGTTCCACCTTGCGGCGGGCCTCCTCCACCACCCGGTCCATGTCAATCAGGCGCTGGGACTCCTCCTGGTAGAGAATTTCCCGGGCTTCGGACACCTTGACCAGCCGCACCTTGGAGCGCCCCGGCATCAGGCTGGAGAGCATCTCCTTCAAATTGAATTCCAGCTCCTCCATGCCGGTGCTGGAGAAGATTTCCACCACCGGCGTGACCCGCTGGGGCACTTCCAGCTCCACCAGGCGGTCCTCCAGGCGGCCTTCCCGCAGCATGCGGCGCAGCTTTTCCCGGGTGGCGTGGGGCTCCCCTTCCGCCCCGGAAGGAGAAGCGGGCAGGAGCAGTTGCAGCAGGCGCTCCTCCACCGCCTCTTCCGCCTTGGCTTTGACTTTTTCCCTTTCTTCGGCCTTGACCATGTTCACCGCCAGTTCGGTCAAGTCCCGCACCATGGATTCCACGTCCCGGCCTACATAGCCCACTTCGGTGAACTTGGTGGCCTCAATTTTCAAAAACGGCGAGTTGGCCAGCTTGGCCAGCCGCCGGGCGATTTCCGTCTTGCCCACGCCGGTGGGCCCGATCATGATAATGTTCTTGGGAGCGATTTCATCCCGCAGGTGCTCGGGAATCTGCTGCCGCCGCCAGCGGTTGCGCAGGGCGATGGCCACGCAGCG
>JAFDHU010000162.1:900-9302 GCA_019308625.1 Deltaproteobacteria bacterium | reverse complement strand
CCGCCCTTGATCTGCAGGGCATAGCCCCACACCCGCTCCTGGCGGTTGAAGATGGCCTGTCGGCAAAGCACCGTCCCCCCTCAGGGCCTGGGATTTTGCTTGAAAGGCAACCCCCCTGGTCGGTCATCGGCTGGCGGGGCGCAAAACTTGAAAGGACTTACCAGGGATGTGAAGTTTTTTGTTCCCGGCTTTTTCTCGGCTTGACAAGCACAGCCAAAACCTGATACAAAGGATTTGTGATTCGGAGCTTGGATCCGCATCCTACAGGCGGACTGAGACTCTCAAGGTGGTGAAGTTCAAGCCCCGGAGGGCCAGTCCGGGGCTTTTTTATGGAGATCATCGCCCACCCCCGGGAGATGCAGGAGCAGGCCCGCCGCTGGCGGGAGGAGGGCCGGCGCATCGCCTTCGTGCCCACCATGGGGTATTTTCATCAGGGTCACCTGAGCCTGATGGAATATGCCCGTGAAATCGGCGACCGGCTGGTGGTGAGTCTGTTCGTCAATCCCACCCAGTTCGGGCCTACTGAGGACCTGGACCGCTATCCCCGGGACCTGGAGCGGGACACCCGGCTGGCCGAGGAGGTGGGAGTGGATGTGCTCTTCACCCCCGCAGCCGAACAAATGTACCCCCCGGGTTATCAGACCTATGTCACAGTGAACGGCCTGAGCCAGGGTCTGTGCGGCGCCTCCCGGCCCGGGCATTTCCGGGGGGTGGCTACGGTGGTCCTGAAGCTCTTCAACCTCGTGATGCCTCACGTGGCTGTGTTCGGGGAAAAGGACTACCAGCAACTGGTGGTTATCAAGCGCATGGTCTCCGACCTGAATCTGCCGGTGGAAGTAGTGGGCTGCCCCATCGTCCGGGAGGAGGACGGCCTGGCCATGAGCAGCCGCAATACCTATCTGAACCCGGAGGAGCGCTGGTCGGCCCGATGTTTGTACCGCTCCCTTCAGGCCGCCCAGCAACTGGTAGCCGACGGCAAGAAAACCCGGGAAGAGATATTGTCCACGGTGCAGCAGATTATTTCCCAGACCCCCCACACCCGTATTGATTATGTGGCTCTGGTGGACCCGGAGACCCTGCAGGAGGTGGCCGCGGTCCAGGGTGCCGCCCGCCTGGCGCTGGCGGTGTGGGTGGGCCACACCCGCCTGATTGATAACACCTTGCTGGTGGAGACCTGACCATGCTGCGTGTCATGCTGAAATCCAAGATACACCGGGCCACTGTCACCGAGGCCAACCTGGACTATGAAGGGTCGCTGACCATTGACGCCAACCTCATGCGCTTGGCCGATATCCTGCCCTATGAGATGGTGCACGTCTACAACCTGCACAACGGCGAGCGCTTTGAGACTTACGCCATTGAAGGGGAGGCCGGCAGCGGGGTGATGTGCTTAAACGGCGCCGCGGCCCGCAAGGGACACCCCGGAGACCACATTATCATCACCACCTATGCCACTTACCACGCGAAAGAGCTGGGCCAGCATGTGCCCAAAGTCGTGCTGGTGGACGAACGCAACCGGCCCGCCGAACCTTTGGCCGTCAAAAAAGCCTCTTAGCCTTCGGAACCCCCTTGCGCGGTGCCCTCCGTGTTCCGGGGTTCCGCGTCCTGAAAGCGCCCCCGCGTCGGAACCGTCCCCCGGGGCGCCGCCCCTGCCCGGCGGGCTTTTTGACCCCGGAATGCCGCGGTCCCTCCAGCCCGGGATACCGGCAGTCAAGGCCGGAACTCCCTGCCTGCCTCAAAAAACCGGACCCGCTTGAAAAAACCTTGTCTTTTTCGGACTAATTTACGATAAATTTATGGTTTGACCAGGGCCCCTCATCCCGCCTGATTCCTTTCAAAGGAGATTTTGAGAATGTCCAGAGATTTCCTCTTCACCTCGGAGTCGGTTACCGAGGGACATCCCGATAAGGTGGCGGACCAGATTTCCGACGCGGTTCTGGATGCCATTATTGCCCAAGACAAATTCGCCCGGGTGGCCTGCGAAACCCTGGTGACCACCGGTCTGGTGCTGATTGCCGGGGAGATTACCACCTCGGCGGTAGTGGATATGCCAGCCATAGTGCGGCAGACGGTCAAGGAGATAGGCTATTGCGACTCCTCTATGGGTTTTGACTGGGAGACCTGTGCGGTGCTTACCTCCATCGACCGCCAATCCCCGGACATCGCCATCGGCGTGGAGGGCCGGGGGCTGTCGCCGGAGCAGGGGGCCGGGGACCAAGGCCTCATGTTCGGCTATGCCAGCGATTCCACGGAAAATTACATGCCCATGCCCATCTGGTACGCCCACCGGCTGGCGGAGCGCTTGGCCAAGGTGCGCAAGGATGGCACCCTGCCTTTTTTGCGGCCCGACGGCAAGACCCAGGTGACGGTGCGTTACGAAAACGACACCCCCAAGTCGGTGCACACCGTGGTCATCGCAGCCCAGCATACCCCGGAGGTGAAATACGAACAACTAAGAGAAGCTATTGTTGAAGAAGTGATCAAAAAGACCATTCCGGAGCACCTTCTGCGGGACAACCCCCGCTATCTGGTGAACACCACCGGCCGCTTTGTGGTGGGTGGGCCCCTGGCGGACTGCGGCATGACCGGCCGCAAAATCATCGTGGACACCTACGGCGGTCGGGGCTACCACGGCGGCGGCGCCTTCTCCGGCAAGGATCCCACCAAAGTGGACCGCACCACCTCCTACATGTTGCGCCATGTGGCCAAAAACGTGGTGGCTGCCGGGTTGGCCCGGCGCTGCGAAGTCCAGGTGGCCTACTCCATCGGCTTGCCCGACCCCCTTGCCATCATGGCTTATACCTACGGCACCGGCACTATCCCCGATGAGAAGATTCTGGAAATTATCAAGGACACCTTCAGCTTCAAGCCCGCCGCCATGATCCACTACCTGGACATGCAGCGTCCCATTTTCAGGAAAACCGCGGTGTACGGTCACTTCGGCCGCACCGACCCGGACTTCACTTGGGAATACCTAAACAAAGTGGAGCTCCTGCGGGAAAAGGCGGGCCTCACTGAAGCCAAGTTGCGGGAACTCAAGGCAAAGAGAAAACGGGGAGATTAATGGATTATCACGTCAAGGATTTGGGTTTGGCAGATCAAGGCCGCCTCCGGGTGGAGTGGGCCATGCGGGAGATGCCGGTGCTGGCCTCCATCGCCGCCCGGTTCGCCGAGGAGAGGCCCCTTCAGGGGGTGCGGCTGGCCGCCTGCCTGCATGTCACCACAGAAACTGCCGCCCTGATGAAGACCCTTAAGGCCGGCGGAGCCAGCCTGAGGTTGTGCGCCTCCAATCCCCTAAGCACCCAGGACGACGTGGCCGCCTACCTGGTGAAATACGAAGAAATCCCCGTTTTTGCCGTCAAGGGGGAAGACAGCGACACCTACTACCGCCACATCAACCAGGTGCTGGACCTGCAGCCCAATCTCACCATGGATGACGGGGCCGACCTGGTGTTCACCCTGCACTCCAAGCGGCAGGAATTGCTGGAGCATGTCTGGGGCGGCACCGAGGAAACCACCACCGGAGTCATCCGCTTAAGGGCCATGGCCGCCGACGGGGTCCTGCGCTATCCCATGATTGCGGTGAATGATGCCCTGACCAAGTATCTCTTTGACAACCGCTACGGTACCGGCCAGAGCACCATTGACGGGATTCTTAGGGCTACCAACCGCCTCCTGCCCGGCAGCGTCTTCGTGGTGTCGGGCTACGGCTGGTGTGGCCGGGGGGTGGCCATGCGGGCCAAGGGCATGGGGGCCCGGGTGGTGATCACTGAAACCGATCCCCTGAAGGCCCTGGAAGCGGTGATGGACGGCTTTGAGGTCCTGCCCATGGCCCAGGCCGCCCGCCTCGGCGACTTTTTCTGCACCGTAACCGGGGACATCAAGGTGATCCGGGAGGAGCACTTCCTGGTCATGAAAGACGGCGCCATCCTGTGCAATTCCGGACACTTCAACGTGGAAATTGACCTGGAGGGCCTGGCCCGCCTCAGCACTGGCCAGCGGCAGATCCGGGAATCGGTGGAGGAGTACACCCTGCCCAACGGCCGCTGTGTGTATGTCCTGGGGGAAGGTCGACTGGTGAACCTGGCCGCGGCCGAAGGCCACCCTGCCGCGGTCATGGACATGAGCTTCGCCAACCAGTCCTTGGCCTCGGAGTACATCGTGAAAAACCGGGACAAGCTGGAGAAAAAGGTTTACCCCATGCCGGTGGCCATTGACCGGGAGATCGCCGTGGCCATTGACCGGGAGATCGCCCGGCTGAAGCTGGCCGCCATGGGCGTGGAGATTGACCGGCTCACCCCGGAGCAGGAGGAGTATCTGGCCTCCTATCATCTGGGCACGTAGTGCCGGGGATAATCTCCGGAAGCCTTATACAGATGCTTCTGCGGTTTGCGGCCAGGGCCCCGGCAGCGGCAGACCATCAACTTCAGCAGGCAAGGAGAGCCCATGACTGACATCAAATTCGGCACCTCCGGTTGGCGGGGCATTTTGGCCGAGGATTTCACCTTTCCCAACGCCCGCCGCGTGTGTCAGGGTATCGCTGAGTATCTCCAGCAGGAAGGTCTCGCCTCCCGGGGCGTGGTCATCGGCTACGATACCCGCTTTTTTTCCGAGGCTTTCGCAGCCACCGCGGCAGAAGTCATGGCCGGCAACGGCATCCCCTGTCGGCTATCCACCCGGGACCTGCCTACTCCGGTGGTGGGCTTCGCCATTGTAGCGGGCGGCCACGCCGGGGGCATCAACATCACTGCCAGTCACAACCCCCCGGAATACAACGGCGTCAAGTTTTCCCCGGCCAACGGCGGCCCCGCCCCCACCCCGGTAACCGATGCCATTGAATCCTTAATCCGCCATCTGTCGCCGAAGGACGTGAAGACCATGCCCCTGGAGGAAGCCCGCCGCCAGGGTCTGGCGACCGATTTTGACCCCCGGCAGGACTACTTCGCCCATTTAGAGACCTTGGTGGACACCAAGGTGCTGGGGCAGGCCGGACTGCGGGTGGTGGTGGACATCCTGTACGGCACCGCTCATGATTACCTGGACGCCTTCTTAAGGGAGGCCGGGGTCATGGTGGATGTCCTGCACGGCTACCGGGACCCTTACTTCGGCGGCCACCGCCCGGAGCCTTCAGAGGAATTTCTGCACGACCTGTCCCAGCACATCCAACGGAGCAGGGCGCACCTGGGGCTGGCAGTGGATGCCGACGCCGACCGCTTCGGGATCATGGACTCCCGGGGCCGCTACCATGAAGCCAACTATATCCTGGCGCTCCTGCTGGACTATCTCATCGAGACCCGGGGCTGGGAAGGCGGGGTGGCCCGCTCCGTGGCCACCACCCACCTCATTGACCGGGTGGCCGCTTACCACGGACGTCCGGTTTTTGAAACCAAGGTGGGCTTCAAGTATCTGGGCCAGTACATCGCCAGCGGCCAGGCCGTGATGGTGGGCGAGGAGAGCGAGGGCTTTTCCATGAAAAACCACCTGCCGGAAAAGGACGGTATTTTGGCCGACCTGATGGTGGCAGAAATGGTGGCCCGCCGGAAAAAAGACCTCTCCCAGCAACTGGAGGAGCTGTTCGCCAAAGTGGGACCGCTTTACACCAAGCGGGTGAACCTGCGCCTGGCCCCCGAGGCCAAACAAAGGCTCCTGGAAAAACTGGCCAGCCCGCCGCAGCGCTTTGCCGGGCTGGCCGTCATCGGCCACGACACCCTGGACGGACACAAATACCTGCTGGAAAACGACAGTTGGGTATGCCTGAGGCCTTCCGGCACCGAGCCGGTGGTGCGCTTTTATTTGGAAGCCCCTACCCCCGAGGGACTTCAGCGTTTGCAGCAGGCGGGTGAAGCCCTGCTTCGGGAACTATAGCATGCCGCATATGTGGAGCCTCAATTATCTCCTGGAAGTGGCCCTCATGGTGGTGGTGCTGTTCTTTTCCGTCATCGTGCACGAGGTGGCCCACGGCTACGTGGCCTGGCTGAACGGCGACCCCACTGCCAAGTTCTCCGGGCGCATCACCCTCAATCCCGTCCCCCACATTGACCCCATTGGCACCCTGCTGCTGCCGGGGCTGCTGCTGCTCTCCGGCTCCCAAATCCTGTTCGGCTGGGCCCGGCCGGTACCGGTCAACCCCATGAATTATCGCCACTACACCTGGGGGGAGATAACGGTGAGCGCTGCCGGCCCCCTCAGCAACCTGATCCTGGCTGCAGCCTTCGCCTTTCTCCTGCGCCTGGGACTGGGCAACCTAGGCTTGCTCAAGCTGGCGTACTACGGGGTCAGCTTCAACATCTTCCTGGCCCTCTTCAACCTCATTCCCATCCCGCCCCTGGACGGCTCCCACCTCCTGGCCGCCTTCCTGCCCCGGGAGCTGAACCGCCTGTATCACTACCTGGAGCCGGTGGGGTTTATTCTGATTCTGGTGCTGTTCTATACTGGCATTCTCAGCCTCCTGCTCATGCCTTTATACCGCCGCATTGCCGCCTTGTTGCTGGGCTTCTGGTAAACGGCCGGGGCCGGCCGGATCAAAACCTCTCCCGCGTCTGGTCAAGTATTCCGCCTCCGGCCAGGAACAGGGATTCTTGGGATTCCTCTTCGGAGCTGGTCTGCTGGCCCGGGTAAAGATTTTCATTTTCGTAAGAATATGGTAGAGTTAATGGCGTCATGGTGAAAAGCAAAGTCGGCCTGCGGCTTTTGGGCGTCAACTTGCTTTCCCTGCTGGTGGCCCTGGTGGGCCTTCTGGTAGTCATCCAGTATCTGGCCACCCGCCAGATTCTCACCTGGCACGGGCAGCGGGTGGACCTGGTGGCCCGCCTGGTGTCCGCGGAGTACCAGGGCAAGATTCAGCGCGTGGTGCAGGCCGCCAGGCTTTTGTCGGACAACCCCAGCTACGCCGAACTGCTGGTGGCCGGGGATATGGACACCCTGCGGCGTCTGGCCACCCCCATGATGAAGGCCACCGGCCTGCATATCCTCACTATCACCGACCGCCAGGGGGTGATTCAGGTCCGGGCCCACTCCCCGGAGGCCATCGGGGTGAATATTTCCGGCAATCCCCTGATTCGCGCCGGCCTGCGGGGCCGGGAAGCCAGCCGCATGACCCAGTGGCAGGACAGCATCTCCCTGAGCGCCTCCTCCCCCATCATGTTCCAGGACCAGGTGGTGGGGGTGGTGCTCACCGGCATCCTGGTGGACCGGAGCTTCGTGGAATCCCTCTCCCTTTCCGGGGCTGAGGTGGCCATCTTTTTCGCCAACCGCCTGGTGGTGAATTCCTTCCGGGGACTGACGGACTCCGCCTTGGCCTCCCTGCGGCGATTCAAGGACAAGGCGGCGAAGACTCTCAAGCAGGCCAACCAAACGCACCTGCTCAAACTGGGGGGCCAGTCCTACACCGTAGCCCTCCTCCCTCTGGAAGGAGAAGGCAAGCCCTCGGATAACCTCATCGTGGTGGGGGTGAACCAAAGCGAACTGCTGCCCACTCTGCGCACCCTGAAATTGGTGATTTTCGGGGTGGGAGGCTTGAGTGCCCTTATCGGTGCTCTGCTGAGCATCTGGCTGTCTTTGGGCATGCGCCGGCAGATCGCTCTTTTGGCGGACGGCACCCGTCGGGCGGCCCGGGAGGAGCTCACCGAGGATATCCCCGTAATCCGCGGCGATGAGCTGGGGGAGCTGGCCCAATCCTTCAACTCCATGACCCGGGCCTTGCGGGAAAAAACCAGGCTCCTGCAGGAGGAGCGGGACCGCATTGCGGCCAATGCTGATTTTCTCTCCATGATTATCCATGACATCAAGGCGCCTTTGAACGGCTTGCGGCTGACCATTGAGGCCCTGGAGGACGAGGACCTGCCCCCTGGCCTGCACCGGAAACTAAAGGGCATCATTCAGCGCAGTGAGGGTCTCCTGCTGCACTTGCACAACGTCCTGTATCTCAGCCGCTACGAGTCCGGGCTGTTGGCTCTGCGTCCCGAGGCGGTACCCCCGAGCTATGTGGTGCACCGGGTGCTTAATCATTTTTCACCCTTGGCCCAGCATCAGGGGGTCAGACTGGAGGCCCGGTTGGCCCCGGATTTGCCCCTCATCTTGGTGGATGAAAACTCCCTGGAGCGGGTCCTGGCCAATCTGGTGATAAACGCTCTGGAGGCCACTCCGCCCGGGGGGGAAATCAACCTGACGGGGCAGTTGCATGACGGCCCGCACCCCGAGGTGGAGCTGGTGGTGGCTGACACCGGGAAGGGCATCAGTCCGGAGGACCAGGCTCATATTTTTGAAAAGTATCAGCAGTGCCGCCGCCAGGGCAACAGCTCGGGCCTGGGTTTGTATATCTGCAAGACCCTGGTGGAGGCCAACCAGGGGCGCATCTGGCTGGAGAGCCAGCCCGGCCGGGGCAGCGCCTTCCATATCACGCT
>JAFDHU010000162.1:0-892 GCA_019308625.1 Deltaproteobacteria bacterium | reverse complement strand
GGGGCCCGGGTGCAATGATTCATGCCGGGCCGCCATTCTCTTGGGCCATTTTTCAGACGTAAACGGTCAACCTTGTTTTGCCGCCAAACCCTGAGCATCCCTTTGTTTGACCCTGCCCAGGCACCCCGCCTGCCCCAGTGGTTCGGCACCCTGGTGTGCCGGAAAAAGTTGCTCTCCCCGGGCGACCGGGTGCTGGCGGCCGTCTCCGGCGGGCCCGACTCCGTGGCCCTGCTGCATCTGCTGGTGCGCCTTCAGGACCACTTGAATCTGGAGGTGGGCGTGGCCCACTTCAATCACGGCCTTCGGGGCCGGGACTCCGAGGCGGACGCCGCTTTTGTGGCCGGACTGGCCCGGGATTTGGGGCTGGCTTTTTATCTGGGCCGCGGCGAGGTGAGGAGTGCCGCCCGGGATCGAAAAATTTCCCTGCAAATGGCGGCCCGGGACCTGAGGCTCAAGTTTCTGCAGGAAACCTGCCGGACCCAGGGCTACCACAAGCTGGCTCTGGGCCACACCGCAGACGACCAGGTAGAGCAATTTTTTCTGCGCCTGCTGCGGGGCAGCGGCCTGGAAGGTCTCAAGGGCATGCGCTTCGCCACCCCGGATGGGGTGGTGCGCCCCCTGCTGGGCGCAGGCAAAGAGGTGCTGCTGGCCTGGCTGGCCTGCGAAGGCCTCTCCTACCGGGAAGATGTCAGCAATCTGAGCCCGCGGTATCTGCGGAACCGCATCCGTCTGGAGCTGCTGCCTGAGTTGGCCCGCAAATATAACCCCCGGATCAAGACTGCCATCTGGCGGCTGATGGCTCTGCTGGAGGAGGATGAGCATCTCCTGGCCGGCCTGACCGGGGAGGCCTGGGAGCGGGTGGGGCGCCGGCTGACCCCGGATCTGGCCGTGA
>JAFDHU010000161.1 GCA_019308625.1 Deltaproteobacteria bacterium | reverse complement strand
TGCACGCTTATCTGGGTATTATCGCGGTCATAGATGGCCGTGGGATAGTTGCGTACTTCAATGTTGAAGCCGGCTCCGGCCATATAGACATCCACCGTAAACATATAGAGCACGACAAGGACCAAGGCCCGATCCCGGAAAAATTGCAGATATTCTTTACGTAGCAAGGCCGGCAGACCCTGGAATATTTTCATCATATCCGCTTCCTGAAGTAGTGCAGGCTGAGCCCCAGGAGGGCAATAAAATAGAGCAGCAGGATCAGCAGGTTGCTCCAATAGACCTGAATTCCCAAGCCCTTGAGATAGATGCCCCGGACCATTTCCATAAAATACGTCGGAGGCAATATCGCGGCCATGAATCTTCCTGAAGCCCCCATGGTGTTGATGGCGATAAAAAAGCCGGAATAGAGGAAAGCCGGAATCACCGAGGAAATCATACCCACTAGCATGGCCGCCACTTGTGTCCTTAGCAGAATGGAGATCAAGAGGCCCCAGGCAGTTGAAACCCCGAGATACAGGAGGGCAGTAGCAGTGAGCAGAATAAAGCTGCCGCGAAAGGGGATGTCAAATAAATAGTAAGAAATGAGAAAGATCATCACATAGTTAATCATGCCCAGCCCCAGGTAAGGGAGGAGCTTGCCGGCCACATATTCCCACCGTCGTATGGGGGAGCAATAGATGTTGAAAATGGAGCCGGTCTCCTTTTCCCGCACCACCGCAATGGAGGCCAGCAGAACCGGGAAAAAAAAGAGGATGGTGGCCATCATGCCCGGGACAATAAAATTCTTGCTTTCCAGGTCAGGGTTAAACCAAGCCCGCGTTTTCACTTCAATCCAGGGAATTCTTGCTCCCGTGGCAGTCTGCCAGCGCCTGGCCAAATCCAAGTTAAACGCCAGGTTGACGGCTTCCAGATAACTGCGACTGGTCTCAGCCCGATCCGGGAAGGAGCCGTCGATCAGGGCCTGCACTTCGGCTTCTTTCCCCAGGGCCAGTTCGCGCTCAAAATCCGGCGGAATTATCAGCCCCATGCGGATACTGCCCTTGATGAGTTTTTGATCAATGAGTCCGAAGTCCTGGAGATAATGCTGCAGGGTAAAATAACGGGAGCGCCCTAGCCGATCAATATATTCCCGTGATAACGGCGAACGGTTCTGATCCAAGACGGCAAAGGGGATATTTTCGACATCCAGGGACAGGCCATAGGCGAAAAGGATCAGGACCATGAGCGGTACCGCCAGGGCCATGGTCAGATAAAGCTTGTCCCGGCAGATTTCCTTGATCTCTCTCTGAGCCACGGCCAGGAGCCGACGGTTAAAAGGCACTGTTGTCCTCCTGTCCGGCGCTTTGGATAAAGTAGATAAAGGTATCTTCCATGGACAAAGGGATTTCCAGAACCTGGTCCAGGGGCAACCCGGCCTGAGCCAGCAGTTTTTGGATTCGCTGCCGGTCGGCTTCCGGCTCCCGGGTAGGGATATGGATGCGGCTGCCGTGCAAAAAGGCTTGAGAAAACTCTTTTTGCACCACCATCATGGCCTGGCGGAAATCCTGGGTTTCCACCTCCAGAAGGCGTCCCAGGCCGGCTTCGGCTCGGCCCCGGAGTTCCTCCGGCGTCCCTACCGCCACCAGGCGTCCCTGGTGTATCAAAGCCAAACGCTGGCAGTGCTGCGCCTCATCCATATAATGGGTGGAGACCAAAACGGTTACGCCGTCGGCTGCCAGCTCGCTAATGATCTGCCAGAACTTGCGGCGCGCCAAAGGGTCTACTCCCGAGGTGGGTTCATCAAGGAAAACCAGTCGCGGCCGGTGCAGGATGGCACATCCTAACGCTAAACGCTGCCGAATGCCCAGGGGCAACCCGCCGGCCAGTTCGTCTTCCCTGCCCTCAAGGTCGGTCATTGCCAAAATTTGGGGGATGCGGCTGTGCAGCTCCGCTGCCGACATGCGATAAATGCCGCCGTAAAGTTGCAGATTTTCAAGGACTGTCAGATCCCGATAGAGGGAAAATTTCTGCGACATGTACCCCAGTTGCAACTTGATCTTCTGCCGATAAGTTCCGAGTTCATGGCCAGCAATCCAGGCCTGGCCGCCACTGGGTGGCAAAATCCCGGTGAGCATCTTGATCAAGGTGGTCTTGCCGGCGCCATTCGGCCCCAAAAAGCCAAAAATCTCCCCCGGCCTGACCTGGAAACTGACCCGGTCCACGGCGGTAAAAGCCCCGAATTTCTTGGTCAGGCCTTCCACCCGCACAGCGGCCACCTCTGCGAAGCTGATCCCGACCGGGCTGGGGATCGCCGGCGGCGGCGGGGCCGGTTCTCCGGTTTCCCGCTCCAGGGCCTGAATAAAAACCTCTTCCAGGCTTCGGGAGCGGCCTTGGGAGTCGACATCTGCCTGGGCCTGGAGGTCGGCAGGCCGGCCATGAGCGATAATCCGGCCTTGGTAGAGCAGTGCCACCCGGTGGCAGCGTTCGGCCTCATCCAGATAAGAGGTGGTCAAAAGGACGGTGGTCCCGTGTTCTACTACCAGCCGATTGATGATCATCCAGAAATCCCGGCGCGACAAGGGGTCCACTCCGGTGGTGGGTTCATCCAGAAAGATCAGTTCGGGGAGATGAACCAGAGTACAACAAAGGGCCAGTTTTTGCCGCATCCCACCCGAAAGCTGGGCGGCCGGGCGCTGCCGGAAGGGTTCCAAGCGGGTGATTTTGAGCAGCTCAGCTTTATTGCGCCGGAGGATTTCTGGCGGCACTTGGCGCAGATCCCCGAAAAAGTCGATGTTTTCCTCCACCGTCAGGGCATCGTACAAATTGAGGCCCAGACCCTGGGGCATATAACCGATCTGGGCCTTCACCGGTTCAGGATCGGCCACGATATCCCAACCGGCCACTTGCGCCTCTCCGCTGCTCGGGGTCAGCACCCCGGTTAGCATCTGGATAATGCTGGATTTCCCGGCCCCATCCGGTCCCAACAGGCCGAACACTTCGCCCCGCTCCACCACAAAAGAGACCTCCCTCACCGCGGTCGCCCGCCGGTATGACTTGGATAAGTTCCGAACCTGGATGACGAACTGCGGGCCCGGCCTTAGCGCGGTCGTTGCCAGGGCACACCCTCCTTTAACCGAATCACCGCGTCGCCCGGCATTCCCGGCTTGAGATACCCATGCGGGTTTTCCACCCGGAGTTCCACGGCAAAAACCAATTTTACCCGCTCCTCCCGGGTTTCCACATATTTAGGGGTAAATTCCGCTCGTTGGGCCACCCGGAAGACTCGCGCCTTAAAAGCTTTATCGGGAAAGGCGTCCACATAAACGCGGGCCTCCTGACCCAAACGGATTTTGCCGATGTCCGGCTCATTAATATAGACCTTGAGATAGAGCTTATCCAAATCCACCAGAGTGAAAAGGGGGGTCCCCGGGTTCACCACTTCCCCTGGCTCTATCTCCCGGGTAAGAATAACCCCGCGGCAGGGACTATAGATAAAAGTGTCCTCAAGATTGGCTTCCGCTTCTTTGACACTCGCCCGGGCCGCTTTGAAACCGGCTTGGGCGGCTTCATATTCAGCTCGCCGTATTTCTATGGTCCTGAGCAACAATCGGGCCTGCTTCAGTTGGGCCTGTGCCTCGGCCAACCCTTTGGTAGTTGCCTCCAGGATGGCTTGCGTGGCCAGATAGGCGGCTTGCGCTTCATCCAACTGTCGTTTGGGAATCACCCCTCGGGCAAAGAGAGCCTGGTAACGATGGTAGTCCAAGCGATTCTTTTCAAAGTGGGCCGCGGCCTCCTGCTGGCGGGCTCGCATCGTCTCTACCCGGGCCTCTCTTTCAGAAATAGTGGCCGGCACATTGCGCTCGTTATACTCCAGATTCACCTTGGCCTGGTATACCTGGTGCTCCCAGTACTTTAGCTCCTCCCGAGCGCGCTCCAACTGCGCCTGCAATTGGTCGGATGAGAGCCGGGCCAGCAAGTCTCCCGGCTGGACTAAATCACCCTTATCTTTATTGACGAGGATCACTTGACCGGCAATCTTGGGAGCAATCACCACCTCATCACCTTCGATGCGTCCGCTGGCGGCCAGCAAGCCTTCGGGTAAGGCACGCCACCACCCGGAGAGCAATGACCAAGCCAAGGCCAGCAAAATCAAAGCAATCAGGGCCCCAATGGCGATCAGTCTAACTCGCTGCATAGTGTTAGCCTCGGTTATTCAATCTCATCGGTGAATTCAAAAACCTGAAATCTTTTGCCTCGCCAAGTCTGTCGGCACCGGATTTATTCCCTTTTTTGTAACGTGCTTCAGTCGGCGCCCCCGCCCAATACCGCATAAAGCTGCACCTGGTTGACGAGCTTCGCCAAATGGATGGCGATGAGTCCCTGCTGCGCGGCGTAGAGAGAGCGT
>JAFDHU010000160.1 GCA_019308625.1 Deltaproteobacteria bacterium | reverse complement strand
CTCCTTGCGGGCGTCGGCCGGGGCCAGATTCAGGGTGACGCGGTTGGCCGGGAACAGGTAGCCCGAGTTTTTGATGGCTGCCCGGACCCGCTCCCGGGACTCCTTTACCGCGGCGTCGGGCAGCCCCACGGTGGCGAAGGCCGGCAGGCCCGGGGACAGAAACACCTCCACCTCCACCAGAAAGGCCTCCACGCCCTTAAGGGCGCCGCTTTTTACCCGGGCTAACATCCGTCTGGAGCGGCCGAAGATGCGGCGAAGAGTTTTTGCTGCTTAGTCAAAACCAGACAGGTCCTGTGGGCGGAATTGCTGGAATCTGCCTTGGCCCCGCTGCCCATTTGTTGATGAAGTCGCCGGAACAGGGAAAAAACCCTCAAAGCCTTGGCGACCCAGGGACACGAATTCCTGGAGCATCTCCAGGCTGGCAGCCACCAGGCCCTTTACCTGAACGTGCCGTTTCTGTAAATATTCCAGATAGTTCTTCAGCTCTTGGCGGATCTGGCGGGCCTCGTAAAGGTTGAAGTCAGCTTTCAGGCGGGTCTCCCGCTGCCGGTCCGCCAAGCGGCGGTAGGTGTTCAGCTCATCAAAGTAGGCCTTGAGATTGATGTAAGTGTCAATGAGGCGGCGGCAGGAGTCCGGCTCCAAGGCCCCCAACTGCGCAGCCGCGGCGTCATAGACGCTGAAATAGTGCTGGGAGGCAGCAAAGATGCCCGGAAAGGTCAGGTCATCGGGCTCTTCGGCCTGCTCCAGGGCCGCTCCCGCCAGGTTCTGATAGGCTTCCCAAGTGAGGGACAGCTCGGTGTACAAGGCCTGGAAGAGGTTGAGCAGCCGGTTGGTCTCGGCGGCGACCTCCCGCCGGGCCAAGCCGTAGCGGGCCCTGAGGATGGCCCGGGTAAGGAAGCCTCCGGCCAAGGCTCCCACCAAGGCAAACAGCAAGCCGATAAAGGCGTCCACGGAAAAATCCTTTAAGACCCGCGGGCGACCACGGTGGCAGTGCCGAGAACAGGGTAGTTCAGACAGCCGCTTCCAGGAGATCCCCCTACCCGGAAAAAAGTCCCCTGGGGCCGCAATTGTCCTTTTTCCCTTCCAGGCCTGCGCCGGGGAATCTTAAAAAATGAGTTTTCCGCTCTTTACAGGCAGCCCGGCGTCAACGGGACCGATCCGGAGAATTACTGCCCCAAGGCCGCGTGCTCAACTTTCATGCAGCGGTCCATGACCACTTTAAGTCCGGCGGTCCGGGCCTTGCGGGCGGAGTGGGGTTCGGCCAGGCCCGACTGCATCCAGACCACCTTGGCGCCCACCGCGATGGCCTCATCCACAATGGCCGGAATAGCTTGCACGTTCCGGAAGATATCCACCACCTCCACCGGAAAAGGGATGTCCTTCAGGGTGGCATAACACTTTTCTCCCAGAATCGTATGACATCCGGGCCGGACCGGGACAATTCGGTAGCCGTGTTTCTGCAAATAACGGGCCACCTGGTGACTGGGCCGCTCCGGCTTGGGAGACAGGCCCACTACGGCCACAGTGCGGTAGTTCCTGAGGATGTCGGCAATTTCTGCCGGGTGGGCGTTCAGCTCCTGAATCTCCGCCGCGATCATCGGGATTCCCTATTTTAAGGCCAAGGGCAGCCGGGTTGCCTGCCGTTCACTGCTTCAGGCCGGAGAAGCCGGCGCGGGTTTGTCACCCGCCTGAAGCCGGATATCCTTGCTATCCTGAATCTTCAGCACCATCTTCAGGTAGTTGTAGCCGAATTGCAGCAGTTCCAGGTCATCTTCATAGATGCGCTGCAAGAGATCTTCCTCCACGTGGAAAATCTGCAGAAACCGGCTTTTGAAGATGAAGCGGCGGAACTGGTCCAGGTCATACATCACCATGTAAAAGAGGTCCTGAAGGCGCCGGTCCGTATCCGGTTTGCCCACAGAGCTGCGACGCAACAACATGGCCTTCCATTCCTTGTTGATTTCATCATAGTAGTCCGCGCCCTGATCCTCTTTCCAGGACTGCACCGTCCATTCCGCGTCCTCTTCAAACCCTTTACAGTGCTCTTCCTTGATCATGAAATAAAACTCGTCCAGGCCATCCTCAGTGATCAGCAGGCCCTGTCCCACCGGGTAGTAGCGGCAGGTGGCAGGGCGGTCGCTGTAGACGATGCAGCCGGTGACCGGCCGGACAAAGGGACAACGCCCTCCGAATCGTTCCATATCCATTAGTACTAGAGGAAGTCCCGATTGTTCATGCTCCTCCCGGCGGGTATATCGGGCGAGAAATTCTCCAGAAGTGATGCTCAGCCGTTCTTTCAAGCGCAGTATGTCGTAAGGGGTGAGGATGATGGTGGTTTTGCCGCAACATTCGGTGAAGCAGGGGACGCCGGGGTGACAGCGAAACCGGAAGCGGCTGTTCAGCGTCAACTTCACCGGCCGCACCGCCTGCATATTCAAATAAACCATGGCTTGCTCCTTTGTTGGATTTTACCTTGATTTTTCAAATTTTACTCCAACTTCGGCGCCGGTGCTTTAAGAAAAATTGTGACACCGACAAAACCCCCTCTCTGGCCGGGTTGAAGCAGGAAGGATTGTTTTGCTTTGGTGGCCGCCCCATGAAAAAAGCCGGCTCCCTCTGTGGGAGCCGGCGTCCGGTTGGTGGGTTGGTCAGGACACCCTAAAAGCCCCGATCCGCCATCCTGGCGTAAAGCATGGCCACAGTGCGGTAAACCAAGTGGGCCAGCTTGGTGTAAGGGGCGTAGAAAAACAGGAAGAAGACCGAGGCCAAGTGCAGGAAATAGGTGGGGTAGGCCAGGATCTTGATGCCCAGCAGGCGGAAGAGCCAGGAGCCCAAGCCGGTGACCCCCACGGCCACGATCACATAAATCAACTGCCAGTCAAAGTAGGTGCCGTAGCCGGCTTTGTCGGCGTTGGCCTGCCGGGCTACGATGATCTGGTAGATGCCGTAAAGCAGCAGGGCCGTGCCCACCATAGCCAGGAGCTTGATGGGGGAAAAGATGAAATAGGGACCGGGCTGATGAAAGACCCACTCCTTGAGGAAGGCCCAGGCGGTAACCAGCCCCAGAAAAACGAACCCAAAGAACACCATCAGGTGGTTGATGGAGCGGGCAAAGGTGGTTTCACACTTTTTGAAGCGGTCGTGCTTGATGATATCCACCAAGGTAGGGATGAGGTGGCTTATCAGGCTGCCTTTGAGCCTTACCTTCCAGGGGGAGGTGTTCAGGTCCTTCCAGTAGCGCCGCACGCCTTGGGCAAACACGAACAGGGCAAAGCCCGCGGCGCCCAAAAAGATAATGTCTATGGTGTACCAGGGGAACATCTTGGAGAACACAATATCCCCCTCGGGGATAGCCAGACGCCCAGTGATCTTCAGAGCCAGCAACAGGAGCACCACCGGCAGGGCGATCAACAAGGGCAGGAAGCGGTAGTCGCCCACCATGCGGGCCAGCATGGGAGGAAAGGCGTATTCCTCAATGCACATCTGCCGGAGCACCGCAAGCACTTCTCCCGGCTTGGCTCCCCGGGGGCAATATACCGTGCAATCGCTGCACTGGTGGCACAGCCAGATGTCAGGGCTCTTGACAACCTCTTTCAAGCCCCATTGGGCCTGAAGCATCTCCTTCCGGGGAAAGGGGCTGGTCTCTGGAGAAAGATTGCACACCACACTGCAGGTATCGCATTGATAGCACTTTTTGGCATCTTGCCCCCCGGCGGCCATGATCCGCTTGACGAACTGCAGGTCCGGTTTGATGAGAATTTCGTCAGCCATGGATCACACCTCCTAAAATTCCTTGAAGGGGTTGGGGCCGATTTCTCTGACCCGGGCCACAAAATCATCCAGGATTTTGGGCAGGCGGTCAAAGTCGGAGATTTGCACGGTCACCAATTGCACCCGGTCAGCCTCCAGGCCCAGCTTGTCCAGGGTTTCCGACAGCTTGCTCAGGCGGTATTCTGCCAGCTCACTACCCTTGGCAAAGTGACACTGGTAATCCTCTCCCGACTTGCAGGCCAGGAGGATCATGCCGTCAATCCCTCGGGACAAGGCGTCGGAGACCCACACCAGATTGAAAGAACCCAGACAGCGCAACGGAATGAAGCGGATGTAGGGATTAAGGCGCAACCGGTGCCAGCCCGCAGCATCCAAGGCCGGGTAGGCGTCGTTTTCACACACCAAGCCGATGAAGCGGAAGGGGGCTTCCGGGTCATCCTCGTCCTCAATCTCAGGTACATCCAGGGACTTCAGCATGGAGCCGATGATGTCCACGCTGAAGTCATTGAAATTGATGATGCGCTCCGGGCAGGCTCCCATGCAGGTGCCGCAGCGTCGGCAACGGTTGATCTTGAAGTAAGGGGTGCCCTTTTCGTCTTCGTCGATAGCGCCGAAGGGACATTCCTCGGTGCAGCGCTTGCACTGGGTGCAGCGTTGCATAAAGGGATCCGGGAAGGTCTCGTCCCAAGCCCGGGGATGCACCGCCACACCGGCGGCCACGTGCTCCAGGGCCTGAATAGCCTTCATGGCCGCGCCCCGGGCGTCCTCCATGGCCAGAGGGATGGTCATGGGTTGGCGCACGTTTTCGGTTTCCGGTAGTCCCGGTCCCTGACGGTAGGTGAGGTTGAGGATGGGGTCATCCAAGGTGGTGGGCACCAGCCCGGTGGCCAGCACCACCATATCGGCCTCAAAGGCTACATTGGCCCCCAGCAGGGTATCCTTGGCCTTCACCCTCAGCTTGGCCCCGGGAGCCAGCTCCACGCCAGTGACTTCCGCCTTGGTGAGCATAACACCCGGGTCGGACTGGACCTCTTTGTAGAACAGCTCGGTCTGCCCCGGAGTGCGGATATCCTTGTAGAGGATCATGGCGGTGGCTTCCGGGTTGGACTGCCGCACGTAGAGGGCCTGCTTCAGGGAGGTGAGGCAGCAGAAATCCGAGCAGTAGGGCAGATGCTCGGGATCCCGGGAGCCGGCACACTGGATGAAGGCCACACTTTCCGGAGCCTTGCCGTCGGAGGGCCGGACGATTTTGCCTTTTTTGGCCAGCTCTTCAAACTCAAAGTTGGTGACCACATCCGGAGAGAGGCCGTAGCCCAGATGGGACAGCTTGGTGGCGTCGTAGGGCCGGAAACCGGTGGCCAGGACTACCGAACCGATGCGGATGGTTTCCTCGGTGCCGTTGGTATTCACGGTCACATCCAGCAGTCCCGGTTCCCCCTCGCTTTGCACGATGGTGGTGTTGGTCAGTACCCGGATAAGGGGGTGGGCCTGCACTTCAGCGATCAAGGCATGCACCGGCGGGTCCTGGAGGCTGGTGTAAGGGTAGCTTGAAGGGGTGGCTTTGTAGAGTTTGGCCGCGTAGCCGCCCAACTGGGCCTCTTTTTCCACCAGTACCACCTGATAGCCGTTGTTGGCGGCCTCCAGGGCCGCGGTCAGGCCGGTGACACCGCCGCCCACCACCAGGATGGTCTTGTCGCACTCGGTCTGGTAGGGCTCGGGGAGGTCGGCTTTTTTGATGCGGGCCGCGCCCATGCGGCAGTAATCCTCGGCCAGGGCCTGGGTTTCGGGATGGTTGGGCTCCTGGGTCCAGGCCACCAGCTCCCGCAGGTTTACCCGTTCCACCAACACATTGGGGAAATCAAATTCCTGATATTTGGTCCGAGGGGAGCAGGCAGCGATAAGGAGGCAATTGATGCCTTCCCCTTCGGGTTTAAGGTCTTCCTGAATCATGGCCAGGCCTTCGGGGCTGCACAGGACGTCATGTTCCCGGATGTGCTGAATTTTGCCATCTTTGCGGATGACTTTGGCCAGCTCCTCAAAGTTCAGGGCAGCCCCGATGCCACAGCCTTTGCACAAATATGCCCCGTATTTTCTTTCTTCAATGGCCATAGCTACCTCCTGCTCAGGCTGATGAGACTTTTAAGGGCGGCCCCGGTAGCGTCCTCGTTGGACTTCATGACATCCAGAGGGTTCTTCAAGGTGCCCACCGCCACGATGCCTTCGGGCAGGAGCTCGGGAATGATGAAGCCCTCCGGAGTATAGGACAGCGGCAGCGGGAAAGGCTTGGCCTTGGTGGAGGGCACCATGCCCACCGCCAGGACCACCATATCAAAGGTCATCTTTATCTTGCCGCCGCCGAGGGTGTCTTCCGCGGTCACCGTGACGTTGTCAGTGCCGGGCTCCTGTTCCACCTTGGCCACCTTGCCCCGGATAAGCTTGACGCCTTCGTCATCCCTGACCTTCCACATGAACTGCTCGTAGCGGCCCGGGGTGCGCAGGTCAATATAGAAGATGTAGATTTCGGCTTCCGGGTCCTGCTCCCTCAGATAGGTAGCCTGCTTGAGGGAGGCCATGCAGCAGATATAGGAGCAGTAAGGCAGGTGGTTCTCATCCCGGGAGCCGGCGCACTGCACAAAAGCCACCTTTTTGGGGGGCTGGTTGTCCGACGGCCGCAGAATTTTGCCGCCGGTGGGGCCGTTGGACGCGGCCAGGCGCTCCATCTGCATGTTGGTGATGACGTTTTTGACAGTGCCGAATCCCAGGTAGTCAACCTTGCTGATGTCATACAGGTCCCAGCCCCCGGCCAGGATGATGGACCCTACCTGGAAGTTCAGGGTCTGGGGCTGCATGTTGAGGTCTATGGCGTCATATTGGCAGGCCTCCGCGCACTTCTGGCCGCAGTCTTCCTGGCAGGCGGAGGCATCAATGACATATTTCTGGGGAAAAGCCATATCATAGGGGAGATATATCGCCTTGGTCTTATCCAGCCCATAGTTAAAGTCATTGGAACGCCAGGCCGGGCAGGCCTGGGCGCAGGCATCACAAGCCACGCAGCGGTCATTGACGTAGCGGGGCCTCACGGTGACCGTCACGTCAAAGTTGCCCGCCGAGCCGCTGACCTGGGTTACTTCCGCCATAGTGTAAAAGGTGATGTTGGGATTCTCCCGAATCCGGCGGAAGTTGATCTCCAGGCCGCAGGTAGGAGGGCAGAGTTTGGGGAAATAGCGGTGGAGTTGGGCCACCCGGCCACCCAGATACGGTTCTTTTTCCGCGATGATGACTTGGGCCCCGGATTCGGCTGCTTCCAGGGCTGCCGTGAGGCCGCTCATACCTCCCCCGACCACCAGAATCTTGCGATCATTGGCGTTCACACCGATCCTCCTTGGGGGCCAGTTTTACGGTTGGCGTTTTCGGTTTTCGATAAGTGGGAGGGCCAGACCCCTCCACGGGGTGCATGGTCCTGAAGGTGCTTTGATCAACCAAAGGTTAAGCCAGCCTTGGATTGTTGGCCGTGCTACCTAATCGGTGAGGGTAGGATTCCCTCCGGCCACCGAATCCCATTCCTTTCGAAAGCTGAGAACCGAAAACCGTCTAAAAAAGTGGCCGTGGCAGAAGTCAAGACCACGGCCCATAAAAGTCCCGGGATGGTTTAGCTGACCAGCTGCTTGTAAGGCAGGGTCTCGAACTTCCACTCATTGGTTTCCTTGTTGTACTGGGAGATGGTGAAGACTTTCCATTTCTCGTCGTCGATTTTGGGGAAGTCGGCCCGGTAGTAATAACCGGGATAGCGGGTTTCCTCCCGGAAGAGGATGTGCCGCAGATGGGCCTCACCGGCCAGGATGCGGTGGTAGTTTTCCCAGCACCGCATGAGTTCATGGAGGTCCGCTGCGGCCATGCGCTCGGCGTCCTCCTTCAGGAAGGTGAGGCGCCGGAGGCCTTCCTCCAGGAGAGGCTTGTTGGTGGTGTACATGGGGGTGACGCCGGCCACGTACTCGTCCATGATCTTCTGTAACCGAGCCTGCACCTGCTTGGGCCGCAGGTAATTGGGGTTGACGTCCGGATGCGAGGTGTAGTTTTTGTACTTTTCGTAGATTTCAAAGGGGAGATAGATCTCGGCCAGTACATCGTCAATGTTCTGGGCCGGCTCCAGCTGGTCGTCCTTGTGGTCCAGGATGAAGGCCAAGGCGGCCTTGGCGGCCATGCGGCCCTCGGCATGGGAGCCGGAGGAGAACTTGTGACCCGAAGCACCGACGCCGTCGCCGGCGGTAAACAGGCCCTCCACCGTGGTCATGCGGTCATAGCCCCAGAACCACTCATCCGGCGCACCCAGGTAGTTCTTGGCAGGCCCGCTGACCCACAGGCCGGCGCAGCCGGCATGGGAACCCAAAAGATAAGGCTCAGAGGGGATGATCTCGGAAGGCACCTTGTCAGGCTCCATGTTCATGGAGGCCCACAGGGAAGCGGCGGAAATGGACATATCCAGGAAGTCTTCCCAGGCTTCCGCTTCCAGATGCTTGAGTTCTTTTTTGCTCAGGGTCTTGGCCAGCTCGGCCATGGCCCACTCGGTGTGCATCAGGATGGGGCCCCGGCCTTCCTTCATCTCAATCATCATGGCGTGGTTCCGCAGGCAGGTGCCGGGACTCTCGGCATAGCCGGGATATTCCTGCTTGACCCGCTCCCAGTTGCGTTCCAGGTAGTCTTCATCGAAGGCGTTGGTGGCCTTGGCCTTGAAGAACAGGAACCAGGCGCCTACCGGGCCGTAGCCGTCCTTAAACCGGGCCGGCACGAAGCGGTTCTCCATGAGCACCATTTTGGCCCCGATTTCTGCCGGCATGGCGTAGGTGGAGCCGGCGTTCCACACCGGATACCAAGCCCGGCCTTGGCCTTCGTGCACCGCCCGGGGCCGGAACACATTCACCACCCCGCCGCAGGCCACCAGCATGGCCTTGCACTTGAAATAGTAGGCTTTGTGTTCCCGGACGCTGAATCCCACGGCGCCGCACACCCGGTTGGGGTTGTTCTTGTCGGTGAGGAGCTTGACGACGAACACCCGCTCATAGATGTTTTCCATCCCCAAGGCGTTTTTGGCGGCCTCGGCCACGATGACCTTGTAGGATTCGCCGTTGATCATGATCTGCCAGCGGCCGGACCGGCAGGGGGTGCCGCCGTCTTTCAGGGAGGGGATGCCCTCGTCCTTGGCGGTCTGGCCGTCCAGGGTGTGGCCTTCGGCGTCCTTTTTCCAGATGGGCAGGCCCCACTCCTCAAAGTCGAACACCGACTGGTCCACGTGGCAACCCAGGGAATGGATCAGGTCTTCCCGGACGATACCCATGAGGTCGGTGCGCACATACCGCACGTAGTCGTCCACCGGATTTTCGCCGATGAAGGTGTTGATGGCCGACAGGCCCATGGCCACCGCGCCAGAGCGGTCCACCGCAGCTTTGTCCACCAGGGTGACCTTCAGTCCCAGAGCCTTGGCCCAAGCCGCGGCCTCCACCGCGGCGCCGCAGGCCGCCATGCCACCACCTACAATGAGAAAGTCAGTTTCCACCGTCTCCACCGGCGGTTTTTCGCAAAAGGACCATTTGCAGACTTCCTTTTCCATTACCTATATCCTCCCTTTAGGAATTTGACTGGTTCAACTTACTCGGTCCGGGCCGGGCCGGTGAAAAAGCCGGGCTGCTTCAGGGCAGCCGCGTCTTGGGGCAGCTCTTTGCCCTTGAATACGTCAATAGAGCCCTCCGGCGTGGTCCGGATGGGGAACTTGAACCGCTTGATGGTCTTCTGATCCCGGAACTTGATGGTCCACATGATGTTGTCGGTGCCCCGCAGAGGGAAGGTGCTGGACCCCAGGGGCATGATGTCGGCATAGTGCCGGATCTCAATGGCCTGCTGGGGGCAGATCTTCACGCAATTAAAGCATTCCCAGCACTGGTCCGGCTCCTGATTGTACGCCTTCATGGTCTCGTGGTCCAGAACCATCAGGTCATTGGGGCAGATGTACTGGCAGGCAGTACGGTCCAGTGCTTTGCAGCCATCGCATTTTTCCACGATTACAAAACTGGGCATTGTCGCTCAACCTCCTGAATTAGATTGACTAAAGGGTTTTTGGCCTCTTGGTTCCCAGGGGAAAGATTTATCGCCCTCCTTCCAATGAAGGTATCTCTGAAGCTGTCTTCCCCCCTCAGCGGTGCAAACCAGCTGCCGGGGGGGTTCCTGACCGTCCTTGACTTAGCCTTTTTCCAGGTTGGCGAGGAATTCGTCCATCACATCAACGCTCTTCCGGGCCACGCACAATTCGTAGATCTTGTCCTTCACGTGCCGGGGCAGAAGCTCAATGCTTTTGGTGGTGGCCTCGTCAAACTTGGCCGAGGGGAAGAGTTTCAGAATCTTGTCCCGCTGCTCGGCCGTGCAGGGCACCACCAGCACCTTCATGCCGGCCAGCTCCTCTTTCAGCAAATGGTCCAGGCCCGCCGCCTGTAGCGCCTTAAACCGCTCTTCGTTGATCCATATATTGATGGGATAAGTTTCAGCCATTTCCTTGCCTCCTCACGCAGATTGCCTCAGATAATGCGAATTACAGCGGTTCAATGGTGAAGGCCGGCTTGGCCTTGGCCAGATACTCCTGGGTGACGAAGGGGGAGCCGAAGCCATATTTTTCGGCGCATTCCATCACCACGTCAAACACCTCCGGCCGGAAAATCAGACGGGTAGGCTTGACGCCGTCCATGATGATGGACCGGATTTTGGTGCCGCTGAACTTCTGCAGCTCATTCCAGTGGCCGCACAGACCGATGCAGGTGACCTCGCCGCAGTGGGGGCAGTAGGCCCATTCCAGCACGTAGATGGGGGTGATGTTCAGCTTTTCCCGGGGGATGCTCATCAGCATGTGATGGGCTTGGTAGGAATGGTAATAAGTGCCCACGCCGGCGTGGTCCCGGCCGAACATATGGTGGGTCAGGCCCAGGTTGGTGCGGATGATGGCATGATGCACCGCCTCCCGGGGACCGGCATAGCGCATGTCCCAGAAGGTCATGGTTACCATGTGGATGTCATCCCGGAAATAGCCGGCTTTGCGGAGCTCATCCTGAGTGAGCACGATAGCCTCGTCAATGTAGTCGCCCACCCGTTTTTCCCCCACGATGCAGTTCACCAGAATACCGGAGATGGCCTGGCCCATGGTCTCCATCTGCTCCACCGGGCTGTCGCCGTGGGCGGCGATATAGGCGTGCTTCATGAGCCATTCGTGGCCGGAGTGGGGCACGTTCCGGGTCTGGTGGGCCACAATCTTGATCCAGTTCTTTTCCTTGAATTTTTCCCGATGCTGCCGGGGGGTGAGGTAATAAGGGGTGAAGGGCTCCCGCACCTTGGGTTCATTCACTAAAGTAATTTTGCCACCCAAGAATTTGTCCTTGTAACTGTAAGTCCGCTTGACGCCCGGATGCTTGTCCTCTTTGGTACCGTACACATCCTGGGCCAAGCTTTCTTTATCGTAGGCATAGATTTCTTCAATTTCAAAGATGGCCAGAGGATTGCCGTCATAGGTCAAGCAGACGGTATCGCCTTCCTTGAGGCCGTATTCGGCGATCTCCGCATCGGAGATATCGAACACGATGGGAATGCTCCAGATCGTGCCGTCCGTCAGCTCCATTTTCTTGCAGGTGCTTTCCACATCGGCTTTTTTCATGAACCCTTCAAGGGGGGAGAAAAAGCCGTAGGCAATGCCGATGGCTTCCGTGGCCATCTGGCGGCTGGCCGGAACCTGCTTCAGGCCCTGAACCTTTTGCTTCGCTTCCCCTTTGTCAGTGATGACCTGTTCCACCAGTGGTTTCCCACCATGACCGATATACTCCATGTCCTTCCCCTTTCCTCAGGTTTTTCAGTACCTCGGGCTTCCCGGAATTACTTGACAAGGGGTTGAAAACCCTGAGTTTCCGGTTTT